>JAZSBJ010000123.1:0-11414 GCA_045602305.1 Eubacteriales bacterium
CAAAAAGCTTGGGCTGATATGTGCTCTTATGTCGGTAATACTACTTATCTGAGACGGAGGAAACAATGGACGTTGGACTAATTTTCAAAATTGCGGGCATAGGTATACTTGTGTCAGTCACAAACAGTATTCTGTCAAAATCAGGACGGGACGAGCAAGCCCTGCTTCTCACCCTGACGGGAATGGTCGTCGTGCTGATTATGCTCGTCGGTCAGCTCGGCGAGCTGATCGGTGCCGTGCGCGCGGTGTTCGGGCTGTGACGCTGTTACCCACCCTCGGCATCGGCGTCCTTTGCGCGATCGCGGCGCTCGTTCTTCGCGAATGTAAAAGCCCCTTTGCACCGCTTTTGACGCTTTTTGGCGGGATCCTTTTGCTCCTTTGCGTGATCCCGCGGCTTTCTCCGCTTGTTTCGTGGGCAAGCTCTCTTGAGGGCGCGCTCCCTCTCTCGGTGGGAGAAACGGTGGGAAAGGTGCTTGCCGCAGGCTTTCTTTGCTCAATTGGGAGTGAGGTCTGCACCGAGCTTGGCGCCCCCGCCCTTGGGGGACGCTTGGAGCTTGCGGGGAAGATCGAGATTTTACTTCTCTCGCTCCCCGTGCTGACCGAGCTTTTTGCGCGCGTGGAGGCGCTCCTTGTATGAGGCGCACTTTCCTTCTCCTTCTATCCGTCCTTCTTCTTTTTCTTCTTCCCCTCTCGGTGTCGGCAAAGGAAGAAACGGCGCTTGATAAGACCGAGGACACGCTCCGTTCGGGGCTCATCGCCCTTTTGCCCGACGCCGCGCTTGCCCGCGTTCCCGATCCGACGGACACGGACGCCCTGAAGGACGCCCTCGGCTTTCGCGCCCTCTTCTCCCTCTTTTCGGACGCCTTTGCCAAGGAAGGTAGCGCCCTGCGCGGGCGCATTCTAAAGATCTTCGCCATAACGCTTCTTTTCGGAATGCTCTCCCTCTTTTCAAAGGGAAAGGCGGTCGCCCTTTTCGCAGAGGGCGCGGCTTCGCTCTCCCTCTTTGCCTTGCTCTTTGAGAGTGCGGAGCGCGTTTTTCTCTTCTTTGGCGACCTCTCGAAATTTACCCTCGGTATCTCCTCGCTCTTCACAGGGCTCTTCGCGGCGGGGGGTGCTACGGCAAGCGCCGCGGCGGCAAGCGGCGGCTTTGCCGCCTTTCTATCCCTGCTTGAGCTTTTCTCCACCACCCTCTTTCCCCCGCTTTTGCGGGTGCTGTTCGCGCTGGCTCTCCTCTCTGCCCTCGGCAACCATACCCTCATTCGCGAGCTTTCCCGCCGTATCTTTTCCACCGCGCTCCTTTTCTTCTCTATTCTTTCGATGCTTTTGCTCTCCTCGCTCGCCTTCGAGGGAGTCCTTGCATCCAACACCGATTCCCTCGCCCTGCGTACCGTAAAATACACCGCGTCCTCTGCCATTCCCGTGGTGGGTGCGACACTGTCGGGGACGCTCGGCGCGCTCGGCGCTTCCCTCTCGCTCTTAAAGGGGTCGCTCGGTGCGGCGGCGGTGCTTGCCCTGCTTTCTCTTTTGCTCCCGCCCCTCATTGAGATCTTCCTTTTGCGCCTTTCGCTCTCTTTCGCGGAAAGCATTGCGTCCTTTACCGAAGCACTCTCGCTCAAGGAGATCCTCTCCCGCTTTCGCGGCGTTTTTGACCTTGCGCTCGCTTCACTCGTTCTCGTTTCTATCCTCTTTTTGCTTTCGCTCGGCGTATTCACCGCCCTCTCTCCCTTTGGTGCATAACGATGATGGATTTTTTAAAAACGCTCTGTACCGCTGCGGCGCTTCTCTCGCTTACTTTGCTCTTCGTCCCCGAGCGCGCGGGGGTGCGGCGCGCATCTCTTACCCTTTTTTCCCTTTTATTTTTGCTTTTTTTAATTCCCAAGGACGGCTCCTTTGACATCTCCGACTTGATCTCCTTTGAGGAAAGCGCCCCCGTTCCCCCAAGCGACGCCTACGGCGAAGCCCTCGCCGAGGGCATCAAGGACGGGGTAAAGCGGGACCTTTGCGCGCGCTTTTCGCTCGCCCCCGATGGCTTGCGCCTTGACTCCGACCTCACCCTAAAGGACGGGGCGCTTTCGGGCAGTTATCTTTCCGTTTCGCTCGGGCGGGAAAACTTCTTTGCGGACGCAACGGGGATGCTTAGTTATCTTGAAAAAACCTATGGGGTGGATTGCGAGGTGTATTTTTACGGAAATTAAAAAAATATGGGCGGTCATTCAAAAAAACCGTTTTCTCTTTCTGCTTGGCTTGCTTGGGCTTGCTCTGCTTCTCTTTACGGGCGTCACACCCAAGACGGAAAACGCGGGCGACCAGCCCGATTGCGCGGAAGCCTATCGAAGCGCGCTCACCGAGGAGGTGCGGGCGGCGTGCGCCGCCGTGCGCGGGGTGGGAGAGGTGCGCGTGCTTTTGACGCTCGCATCGGGCGAGATCGCAGTCTATGAAAAAAACCGAAGCGGAGAAAACGAAAGCGTCGCCCTTTCGGGCGGGGACGCGCTCCTTGTCGCCTACCGCACGCCCGAGGTTTTGGGCGTCGCCGTCATCTGCGAGGGGGGAGAGAGTGCCGCCGTCAAGGCGGAGCTTACCGCCCTTTTGCGGGCAACGCTCGGCGTCGACACGCGCGCCATACACATCGCGCCCTTAAAATAAAAAAACGGTTCTACGGGCAATCGCCCGCGCATAGAATGAAGTGTCAAATAAAGAACGGAGGAATTCCCTATGGCAAAAATCAAATTTAGAGGAGAAGACGGCATCTTCTCCAAGATCGGCAAACGAAACCTTTTGATCGTGTGTGCAGTCCTTCTCATCGGCGGTGCCGTGGTGCTCAACTACTTTTTGTTCCAAGACGAGAACAAGGTGGACTACGACGGCTCGGGAATGACGGACGCCGAGCCCGACACCGACACCACCCCCACGACCGACACCTACTTTGCATCCACGCTTCTCTCGCGCGATCAGGCAAGAGATGAAGCCCTCGCCGTTTTGCAGACCGTGCTTGAAAACGAGGACGCGTTAGAGGAAACCAAGACGCAAGCCCTCGCCGACATCTCCCGCATCGCGCTTGAGATTGAAAAGGAAGCGAACATCGAGTCGCTCATCCGTGCGCGCGGGTTTGAGGACTGCATCGCCGTTCTCTCGGGCGACGCCGCCAGCATCATCGTAAAATCCGACGCAGAGCTTCTCGGCAATCACGTCGCACAGATCAGCGAGATCGTCTACGAGCAGTCGGGTGTTTTGCCTGCAAACATCAAAATCATTTGCAAATAATTCTTTACATATTAAAGGAAGGCGGCTTAAAATTTCGCCTTCCTTTTTCTTAAATCTCTCAATATTTATTGACTTTTTTTCTGCTTTATGCTACAATGGCTTCATCTGATATGTGTAACAAAGGAGATCCGCTATGGAAAAGCTCAAGGTTGGTATTATCGGCGCGACGGGAATGGTCGGTCAGCGATTTATCACACTGCTTGAAAATCACCCCTATTTTGAGATCACGGCACTCATCGCCTCGCCCCGTTCGGCAGGCAAAAGCTATACGGAAGCCGTCGGAGAGCGCTGGAAGCTCGCGTCCCCGATGCCCGAGTGCGTAAAAAATATGACTGTCATCTCCTCGGAAGAGGTAGAGCGCGTTGCTTCGATGGTCGACTTCGTGTTCTGCGCCGTCGATATGAAGAAGCCCGACATCCTCGCTCTTGAGGAAAGATACGCCAAGGCTGAGGTCCCCGTCGTATCCAACAACTCGGCAAACCGCTGGACGCCTGACGTTCCGATGGTCATTCCCGAGATCAACGACGCGCACCTTGCCGTCATCGACGCGCAAAGACGCCGTCTTGGCACCAAGCGCGGCTTTATCGCCGTCAAGCCCAACTGCTCCATCCAGAGCTACGTGCCCGCCCTTACCCCCCTTATGAAGTTCGGCATCAAGACCGTCGTCGCCACCACCTATCAGGCGATCAGCGGCGCAGGCAAGACCTTCCGCGAGTGGCCCGAGATGATCGATAACGTCATTCCCTTCATCGGTGGCGAGGAAGAAAAGAGCGAAAAGGAGCCCCTGCGCGTTTGGGGTGAGGTCAAGGACGGTGCTATCGTCCCTGCCGCGTCGCCCGTCATCACCTCGCAGTGCATTCGCGTTCCCGTGTCGGACGGTCACACCGCCGCTGTGTTCGTGGACTTTGAAAAGAAGCCCACGAAGGAAGAGATCCTCGAGGCTTGGGCGAGCTTCAAGGGCAAGCCGCAGGAGCTGGCGCTTCCCTCTGCCCCCGCACAGTTCATCACCTATTTTGAAGAGGACAATCGTCCGCAAGCCAAGCTCGACCGCGACCTTTACGGCGGTATGGGCGTATCGGTGGGCAGACTGCGCGAGGATACGGTGTACGACTACAAGTTCGTGGGTCTTTCCCACAACACCCTGCGCGGCGCCGCAGGCGGAGCCGTCCTCATTGCAGAGCTTCTGTACAGAGAAGGCTACATCACTAAGAAATAATGCAAAACGGTCTGCTTCGGCAGACCGTTTTTGTTTCCTTTTGCTTCCTTTGTTCCCAGATCTTTTGCATTGAAAAGCATCTGCCCTTATGGTATAATATTCACGCCGAGGAAACGAAGGGGGCGTTTCTTTGGGTGCGTTTTTCCTCCCTTTTTCTTTTTTTCGCACCCCCTCTTTGCTTCCTCGAGTCTTTTAAGTGGAGGTATCGTTATGATGAAAAAAAGGCGAAGGCTTGCCTTTCTCTTTGTCCTCTCTCTTCTCTCGCTATCTCTTTTGTCGCTCCCCGCGGGTGCCAAGGAGATCTCACGCGTGCCAAGCAGGGTGGACGACGTTCGTGCGGAGCGCTATCCAAGCATCCCCATATATGCTGAGGACGGAGAAAGGCTTTCGGTGGATGGGCGCCTAATCTCGTCCACGACCTACGTTCCCCTTCGCGCCTTTTTCGATGCATTTGTGCCGAATGCGACGCTTACATACCACGCGAGCATTCGAACCGCCGAGCTGTCGAGCGAGGGGTTGACCGTTTCCGCACGGGACGGATCCCACATTCTCTACGCCAACGGCAGATGTCTTTACGCCGATATGCCCATCAAGATCTTGAGCAACGACACGATGTACGTGCCCATTCGTATGCTCGCAAAGGTCTTGTCGCTTGACGTCTTTTGGAGCGAAAAATACCGCGCTGTGACGCTGATGGGCGACCCTATTCCCCTAGAGAGCGGCGCGACCTATTACAGCGAAGAGGACCTCTATTGGCTCTCGCGCATTATTTCGGCTGAGGCAAGAGGAGAGCCCTTCATCGGGCAGGTGGCAGTCGGTAACGTCGTGCTTAACCGACGGGCACACAGGGACTACCCCGACACCGTAAAGGAGGTCATCTTTGACCGCCAAGGCGGAACGGTACAGTTCTCGCCCACCGTCGACGGCTCCATCTGGAAAGCCCCCTATTCCACGTCCGTCACCGCCGCCAAGGTCTGCCTTGAGGGGTACACCGTATCCGAGCGCATTCTCTTTTTCTATGCGCCCTCAATGGTTTCTTCTACCTGGATCGAGCGCAATCGCCCCTTTGCATTTACCATCGCGGGACACCGATTTTTCTACTGATCCCGCCGCCGACGCAGGCAATTCGCCTGCGTCGCTCTTTTTTTCTTGACAAAAGGGAGAAAAAATGCTATAATGCGCTATGAGGGATATCCTATCCTATATCACGAAAGGAACTACCGAAATATGATGACATACAAACTTAAGGTCGCGGGACTCGAAAGAGAGCTTCCCCTCTGCCCCATCAGCGAGCGCCTTTATATCGCAGGCTTTGTGATGCTCGGCGACACGGAATTGACCGAGGCTTGCGCGGAAAAGCTCTGCCCCTTTTTGCCCGAGCACGACGTTCTCATCACCGCAGAGGCAAAAGGCATTCCCCTCATCTGTGCGATGGCAAGACGCTTAGGGGAAGATCGCTATATCGTGGCACGCAAGAAGCCCAAGCTCTATATGAAGGATATGCTCAAGTGCGAGGTAACCTCGATCACCACCGAGGGCAGTCAGTGCCTCTATCTTGACGGCGCGGACGCTGACCTGATGCGTGGCCGTCGCGTCGTCATCGTGGACGACGTCATCTCCACGGGAAAGTCGCTCCACGCGCTTGAGGAGCTTGTTCGAATGGCGGGCGGAAACATCGTTGCCAAGGTCGCCGTTCTTGCCGAGGGCGACGCCATCGACCGCGAGGACATTCGTTATCTTGCGCCCCTGCCCCTTTTTGACATCGAGGGCAATCCTCTGTAATTTTTCCTTTAGGGGTTGACAAACGCAAAAACGGGTGCTATAATACCATCGGTACCAAGCAAAGAAACCACAACCGAATAAAAGTCAGGGGTGTCCGCGATACGGCGGGCTGAGACGGAAAACCGAACCCTTTTAACCTGATACGGATAATGCCGGCGTAGGAAGACGAGTTAGATCGAAAACCACACGACTTTTTTCCGTGTGGTTTTCTTTGTTTTGCGACGGGGACGCCCGCCGCGCCAAAAAACAATATGATAAAGGAGTTTCTTATGCGTACCAAAACACCAAAGCTCGTGCTTGCCGCCATTCTCGTGGCGCTTGCCGTTGCGCTTTCCTTCGCCAAGCTGTGGGAGATGCCAATGGGCGGCTCCGTCACGCTCGGCTCGATGCTTCCCATTATGCTTTTGTCGCTCGCCCTCGGTGTAAAATGGGGGCTTGCGGGCAGCGCCGTTTTCGTCCTCTTTCAGCTCGGTCAAGCGCTGATCGAGGGAAACGTCTTTCCCTATTGCGAAACGGGAATGACCCTCGTTATCTGCGTGCTTTTCGACTATGTTTTGCCCTTTGGCATTCTCGGTCTTACGGGCGCTTTGCGCCGTGTTTCGGTCGGGCGCTTCCGCCATTTCGGCGCGTATCTCGGCATTGTGAGCGTGTGTGTCATCCGCTTCCTCTCTCACTATGTCACGGGCGTCGCCATTTGGGGACAGTGGGCACCCGAGGGAATGGGCAAATATCTCTATTCTCTCCTCTATAACGGCGGATTTATGCTTCCCGAGCTTGGCATCACCCTCGTGCTTACCGCCCTGCTTCTCGAAAGCCCCGAGATCCGCCGCCTCATCAACCTTGAGGTGGACCGCGACCTGCTCGCGTGACAAATTTTTTCTCGCCCCTTGCATTTTTAAAAAAGATATGCTACAATAAGAGCGCAACAAGGTGGCGCGATCGCGCCGTACTGTGCCGAAAGGTCGTACGGTGAGGAAAGTCCGGGCTTCATAGGACAAGGATAACGGATAACATCCGCCGAGGGTGACCTCAGGAAAAGTGCAACAGAAATAAACCGCCGCGCAAGCGGTAAGGATGGAAAGGCGAGGTAAGAGCTCACCATCCCCTTGGTAACAAGGGGAGTCATGTAAACTCTATCCGAAGCAACGCCGTAGGGGCGGGCGTATGCCCGACGGTTGTCCGCCGTATTTCCCCCTTGGGCGGCAGCGCGCAAGCGCAAGCTGTGCGGTGACGCACAGCGCAGATAGATGATCGCGGCCCGCAAGGGCACAGAACCCGGCTTACAAATCTTGTTGCCGCCCCGCGAAAGCGGGGCTTTTTTATTCGCAAAAAGAAAACAGCACGGAATTTCCGTGCCGTTTTTGTAAACATTTATTTGCTTGCAAGCGCTTTTTCTCTTTCTTTTTTGCGCGTTGCAAGGAATTCCACCGCCGCCCTTGGAATGGCAAAGCGGAGTGCCGCAGGCGCGATCTCCAGCGCAAATTTTTGCGAGGGACGCATCTCTCCGTCCAGCGCGTAGCCAAAATCCTTGTCGGGGGATTCGACCTCTACGCGCCTCACACGCTTATAGATGATGTAGGGGGCAAGCGCCTCGGTGTCAAGATGCTCGCCTCTCTTATAATAGCCGATCAGCTTTAAGAATTTGGGCACAGAGATCGCCTTTACGTAGCAAAGCTCGAGAAGCCCGTCCTCGTTGTCCGATCTCGGCGCGCACATATACGAGCCGCCGATGTAGGTACCGTTGGCGAGGGTGCAAAGCAAAAATGCGTTGTCCTCGGTTAGGCGTTCACCGTCCGCTGTCACCTGCACGCGGTTTTTGAGCGCGGTAAAGAGCGACTTTACGATGCCCGCGTAATACGCGCGCTTGCCGCTAAGAAGGGGAAAACGGCGCACCTTTTCCATCGTTTCGCAAACAAAGTAATCAAAGCCGAAATTCGCGGCGTTAATGGAGTATTCCGTGCCGTCAAAGATCAAGTCAACCTCTCGCTCCTCTCCCTCAAAAAGCTCCTTGAGAGAAAGAAAATTCGCCGCACCGCCGTAGTATTTTACAAAATCGTTTCCACTGCCAGAGGGATAGCAGGATACCGAGGCGTTCTTCGCCCCCACCGCGCCGTTTGCCACTTCCTTGAGCGTGCCGTCGCCGCCGCAGGCGTAAAAGCGCATCGGTGTATCGGGCGCATCGGCAATGCGTGCCTTAACGTACGCCGTCGCGTCCCCCCGTCCCTTCGTTTCATAGATATCAATATCGTAGTCGGACGCTAAGCGCGCCGCTTCTTCGCGAATGTGGGGCAATGCGTTCGTTTTTCCCGCCGCAGGGTTCACAATCAAAATATGCTTCATATGACGTTAACGCACCCTTCGTGAATGTTTCATCCTCTCTATTATATAATAAAAGAAGAAGAAAATCAACCCCGAACGCAAAATTCGACACGCGCTTTGCACCCGAAGGGTGTATTTTCGCTTCTTTTTTGGGGAAAAATCACACAATCCACCCCGTCGCCCCTTGATTTCTTCACCAAAGCGTGGTAGAATAAGGAAGATGACAATCTTATAAAGGAGGACGTATGCTTTACCTGTTCTTCTGGCTTGAAGCTTTGATCGTGACAGCTGCGCTTTATCTTTGCGTTCCCACCATTCATCCCGCTTGGATCTTGCCCATTCTCTTGGGTTCTTTTTTGGCGTTTTCCATTCTTTTCGTTTGCTATTTGGTGGTCACCTCGCTCTTTTTTTCCAAGGAACCGCCCGAACGCCCCGGTCGCTTTGCATCTCTCACCGTGCGCCTTGCTTTGCCTTGGTTTTCCCTGCTCCTCGGCACGCGCCTCAAGGTCAAGGGAAAGGAAAAGATGCCAAAGGAGCACGCCGTTTACATCTGCAACCATCGCTCGGCGTTTGACCCCGTGTTCGTGATGAGCGCCTTTCCCCGTCGAAAAACGGCGTTCGTTTCCAAGCTCTCGGTCGAGAAATACCCCTTTATCGGCCCGTATATGCGCGCGTGCGGGTATATCTTTGTGGACCGAGAATCCCCAATGCAAGCGATGCGTGCCATTCGCCGTGCCACCAAGTACGTAAAGGAAAACAAGCTGAATTACGGCGTGTTCCCCGAGGGCACGCGCTCGCGTGACGGCTCGCTTCTTCCCTTCAAGGAGGGCGCCTTTGCCCTCGCCAAAAAGGCAGATACCCCCATCGCCGTTATGACGATCGAGGGCTCCGAAACTGCCATCTCCCGTCTGCCCTTCCGTCTTCCTCGCGTTACCGTGACCGTCCTCGGCGTCATTCCCGTATCCGAGGTGCGCGAGCGCACGGTGCAAGAGCTTGCCGAAACGGCACGCGCGATGATGGAACAGGCGCTCCAAAAATAACGATACAAAACAAAAGGAAGATCTTATGCGTACTCCCCGCCCTTATGGCTTCCGCTTTCGCCTTGCCCGTTTTTTTGCAGGCAGAAACGGCGCCGATACCCTGTATTACACCGCCCTCTTTTTCTCTTTGATCTGTATCTTCCTTGGCGGGCTTTTCTCCCAAGACCCTCTATACAATCTCCTCTTTTTTGCGCTCTATTTTCTCTTCTTCGGCTATTCGCTCTTCCGCTTTTTCTCGCGCAATATAGCAAAGCGTCAGCGTGAGGACCGCGCCTTTCGCCGTTTTTTCGGCAAGCTGTTTCTGCCCTTCCGCCGCTTGGGGATGCGCTTCCGTTACAGAAAAACGCACGTCTTTCGCAAGTGTCCGCACTGCAAAAGCACCCTGCGCCTTGCGCGCATTGCGGGGGAGCACGTCGTAAAATGCCCCGCGTGCGGCAACCGCTTCGCCGTCAAGGTGAAGAAATAAATATTTTGCAATCTTTTTTGAAAAACCCCTTGACAAACGTCAAGGGGCGTGCTATAATACTTTCGTTATCCTAAGACAGCAGGTTACCGTAAAAGTGGAAACACCATCCTGCCGAGGTGAGCGTATCATAAATAGAGCTATGGCTTTTTGGATGGTATCCTTTTCTCGGGGGCGGTGCGCCTTTTGCGGGAAAGGGATTTTTTATTTGAAATTTTAACGGAGGTGGAACCAAATGCCCAGTCAGAAGATTTTGGAACAGAAGACTGCGCTCGTCGCCGCACTTGCTGAGAAGCTGAAGGCAGCTACCGCCGGTGTCCTCGTAAAGTACGAGGGTATCTCGGTGGAAGATGACACCAAGCTTCGTGCCGCATTGCGTGCCGCAGGCGTAGAATACACTGTCGTAAAGAATACTCTTACGGGTCGTGCTTGCGACGCAGCGGATCTCTCCGAGATGAAGCAGTATCTCGGCGGTATGACCGCAATCGCAACCAGCGCTAACGACGCTGTTGCCGCAGCAAAGATTATGAAAGAGTACGCCGAGAAGATCGAGTCCTTCGAGATTCGTGCAGGCTTCGTCGACGGTGAAGTTCTTGATAAGGCAGGCGTTGAGGCTCTTGCAAGCATTCCTTCCAAGGAAGTTCTCATTGCAAAGATGCTCGGCAGCTTGACCTCTTCCTTGTACTCCTTCGCTCGTGTTCTTCAGGCGAAGATCGACAAGGAAAACGAAGGCGCTCCCGCAGAAGCGTGAGCTTCGTCTTCACACACAATATCCATTCATAAACAAAAAAGAAAGTTATTATTTGGAGGTATCTTAAAATGAACGAAAAGACCACTCAGATCCTTGACCTTGTCAAGGGACTTACCATTCTTGAGCTTGCTGATCTCGTAAAGGCCCTTGAGGAAGAGTTCGGCGTATCCGCTGCTCCCGTTGCTGTTGCAGGTGCTGCTGTTGCCGCTGCTGCTCCCGCTGCTGAGGAGAAGACCGAGTTTGACGTTGTCCTCACCGATGCAGGCGCATCCAAGCTCAACGTTATCAAGGCTGTCCGTTCCATCACCGGTCTTGGCCTGAAGGAAGCAAAGGATATGGTTGAGGGCGCTCCCCAGACCATTAAGTCCGGCGTTTCCAAGGAAGAGGCTGAAAAGGTTGCTGCTGAGCTGAAGGAAGCCGGCGCTACCGTTGAGGTGAAGTAATTTACCCCCCCCCGAAATCCGCGCGTCCCGCTTGCACCTGTTCGGGCGGAACGGCAACCCAAAACCCGCTGAGCTTTGGCTCAGCGGTTTTTTATATTAAGAATAAGTATTTTTATTTTTTCGAGCACTCGGTTTGTTA
>JAZSBJ010000124.1:0-2762 GCA_045602305.1 Eubacteriales bacterium
CCCAAAGAGTGGAGCTTCTGAATTACTTCTTCGAGGGACTTTCTACCAAGGTTTCTCACCTTGATCATATCGTCCTCGGTCTTACTGATCAAATCTTCAACGGTGTCGATGCCGGCACGCTTCAAGCAGTTGAAGGAACGAACCGACAGGTCAAGCTCCTCAATGGTCATCTCAAGAACCTTACCCTTTTTATCTTCAGGTCTATCGATCATAATCTCTGCGTTCTTTGCTTCATCAGACATATCCACAAAGAGGTTGAGATGCTCATTCAGAATCTTGGCGCTCAAGGAGATGGCTTCCTTTGCTGCAATGGTACCGTTGGTCTTGACACACATCGTCAGCTTGTCGTAATCGGTGATGTTACCGCCGACACGCGCGTTCTCTACGCGATACTCTACCTTATACACGGGGGTAAAGATGGAGTCGGTAAAGATCTTGCCGATGGGTGCGCCAACGCTTCCTGCTGCATCCACGTACTTCTGCTTGTTCTTCTCGGAAGAAACGTAGCCACGGCCGTGGTCGAAGGTGATCTCCATATAAAAATGCTCACCGTTCGAAACAGTTGCGATGTGCTGCTCGGGATTCAGGATCTCAAGCTCCGCGTCGGGCTCAATGTCGCCCGCAGTCACGTTGCAAGGACCGACAGCCTCGATCACTACCGTCTTAGATGCGGTCGTGTGAAGCTTTGCGATGATGCTCTTTACGTTGAGTACGATCTCGGGACAGTCCTCCTTAACGCCGGGGACAGAGGAGATCTCGTGGAGTACATCTCTGATCTGAATTGCCGTTGCGGCATATCCGGGAAGAGAGCTGAGGAGAATGCGGCGCAGAGAGTTTCCGAGCGTGAGGCCGTAGCCGCGCTCAAGGGGCTCTACGACAAATTCACCGTAGCTGCCGTCTTCGCTGAGTTCAACCGTTGTAATATTGGGTTTCTCTATCTCAATCATAACTAATCCTCCTAATATATTTCTGGTACCGTTCCCTACACTAGGGAAATAAAGAAGTGCGGTGAAGCGTATGCGAGGCGCCCCCGGGGGGACCCAGCCTCGCCGTTCTTCACGCGGCGGAGGTGGGTATTACTTGGAATAGAGCTCGACGATCAGCTGCTCCTCAAACTCAAAGTCGATATCTTCTCTTGCGGGAAGAGAAAGAACCTTTGCGGAAAGAGCAGTCTTGTCGACATCAAGCCACTTAGGAGTGATTGCAGACTGCATAGCCTCTGCAAGCTCCTTGATCTTGACGGAATCGCGGCTGGATTCCTTCACTGCAATCACGTCACCCGCCTTTACGAGCAGAGAGGGGATGGTTACCTTCTTGCCGTTAAGGGTGAAATGTGCGTGGAGAACAAGCTGACGAGCTTCCTTACGGCTTGCTGCCATACCCATTCTGTAAACAACGTTGTCAAGGCGGCTCTCAAGGATGATGAGAAGGTTTTCACCGGTGATGCCTTCCTTCTTCTCAGCAAGCTCATAGTAGTGCTTGAACTGACCCTCAAGAACACCGTAGTAACGGCGTGCCTTCTGCTTTTCACGGAGCTGCTTTCCGTATTCCTCGATCTTCTTGCGGGCTGCGCCGTGCTGACCGGGAGCAGTGCTTCTGTGATCAAAAGCACACTTGCCGGAGGTGCATCTTTCGCCCTTGAGGAAAAGCTTAGTGCCTTCTCTGCGGCACAGCTTGCAGCTGGGACCTGTATATCTTGCCATTTTTTTCTACCTCCTGTAAATTATACGCGACGGCGCTTGGGAGGACGGCAACCATTGTGAGGAATGGGGGTGACGTCCTTGATGAGCGTAATGGAAAGACCTGCGGTAGCGAGAGCGCGAATTGCGGACTCTCTGCCCGATCCGGGGCCTCTGACATATACTTCAACCGTCTTCATACCGTGCTCCATTGCGAGCTTAGCGGCGTGCTCTGCAGCCATCTGAGCAGCGTAAGGAGTAGACTTTCTAGAGCCCTTGAAGCCAAGCTCACCGGCGGATGCCCAAGAAATTGCGTTTCCGGCAACGTCGGTAATGGTTACGAGGGTGTTGTTGAAGGTAGAGCGGATGTGAGCCTGACCTTTTTCAATATTCTTGCGCTCGCGGCGCTTCTTGGTAACAACCTTTTTCGTTACTGCCATTCTACGATCCCTCCCTTATTTCTTCTTGTTCGCAATAGTCTTCTTGGGACCCTTGCGCGTTCTTGCGTTGGTCTTGGTGCGCTGACCGCGTACGGGCAGACCCTTGCGGTGTCTGATGCCGCGGTAGCAGCTGATTTCGTTGAGTCTCTTAATGTTAAGAGCAACTTCACGGCGAAGGTCACCCTCTACGTGGTAGGAGGTTTCGATCTCCTCACGGAGCTTCGCAACCTCAGCCTCGGTGAGGTCCTTTGCACGGGTATCCGGATTGATGCCGGTCTTTGCGAGAATGTCGCGCGAACTCTTGACGCCGATACCGTAGATATAGGTCAATGCGAATTCGATGCGCTTGTTATTCGGAATATCAACACCAGCTATACGAGCCATGTTATTTCACCCTTTCTTTTCACTTGACCGCTTGTGCGGCCGAACTTTTTTTGCAAATTTCCCAGTTTTTATGGGGCATTAGCCCTGTCTTTGCTTGTGCTTGGGATTTTCGCAAATAACCATCACGTGGCCTTTTCTCTTGATGATTTTGCACTTTTCGCAAATCTTCTTGACGGAAGGCTTAACTTTCATTGTTTTATACCGTTCCTTTTCCGATTATTTTTTTCTCCAGGTGATACGTCCCTTGGTGAGGTCGTAA
>JAZSBJ010000125.1:0-5244 GCA_045602305.1 Eubacteriales bacterium
CGGGCGCACTTCTCCCCTATACCAAGGCACCCAACAAAATGCGAAACCGCCCCGCGGTGGGTTCGTCTTTTTTGTTGACAAATGGGTAAAAATGGTATATAATAGAATTAACAAAAAATGAGGAGCTTCTATGAAGGTTAAAACCAAACGCTTAAGCTACGACGAAGTTATGGCTTTACCCCGTCCCAAGCACCAAAAGCCCAAGCGCCCGAGTATTTTGTTCCGCACGCTTTTAAAGCTCGTGTCACTCCCCGATCTTATTTCCGCACGCTTTCGGTACGCGTGGATAGGGGAAAGACGCCCAAAGCGGCGGGAATGCTGCCTTTATCTTATGAATCACTCCAGCTTTATTGACCTTGAGATCGCATCGAGCGTCCTATATCCCCGTCCCTTTAACATCGTTTCAACTTGGGATGCCTTTATCGGGAAACGGTGGTTAATGCGGAATCTCGGTTGTATTCCGACTGCTAAATTTGTGTACGACGTTGGGCTTGTGCGCGACGTCTTTTACGCA
Source organism: Eubacteriales bacterium (assembly GCA_045602305.1). GTDB lineage: Bacteria > Bacillota > Clostridia > Oscillospirales > CAG-272 > UBA1740. Next base: position 515 of record JAZSBJ010000125.1, read on the forward strand.
GTCCGTGAAAAGAAATGCTCCGTCTTAATGTATCCCGAGGCGGGATATTCTCTCGACGGAACGGCAACGGTCTTGCCCGAGAACCTTGCCGCCTTTGTCAAAAAGTTAGGTGCTTCTCTCGTGATGATCCGCACCGAGGGCGCCTTTACCCGCGATCCTCTTTACAACAATCTGCAAAAGCGAAAGGTACGCGTGCGCGCCACGATGGAATATCTTTACTCGGGGGAAGAGCTTGCCCAAACGGATGAGGAGGAGATCGCGTCCCGCATTCGCGAATGCTTTGCCTTTGACGCCTTTCGTTGGCAAAAGGAAGCGGGTGTCAAGGTCGATGCCCCATTCCGCGCGGATTATCTCAACCGTGTCCTTTATAAATGCCCCCATTGCCTAAAAGAGGGCGAAATGGAAGGGAAGGGGACGCATCTTGTTTGTCACGCCTGCGGCGCGGACTACACGATGGATGAATACGGCGAGCTGCACGCAGAGAACCGCGAAACTCGCTTTTCCTTCGTTCCCGATTGGTTCGCTTGGCAAAGGGAGTGCGTGCGCGAGGAGCTTTTAGAGGATAAGTATTCTCTGGATGTTCCCGTGGAGATCGCGATGCAGGTGGATGCAAAGGCGCTCTATTTCGTCGGAGAAGGACATCTGCACCACGACAAAGAGGGCTTTACCCTAGAGGGGTGCGACGGCAAGCTGTCCGTCACGCAAAAGTCGTCTAATATGTATTCCGTCAACGCCGACTACAATTTTTATGAGATCGGCGATATGGTGTCCTTTGGAAGCACCAAGGCGCTTTACTATTGCTTCCCCAAGGGAAAAGGCGATTTCGTCGCCAAGACCCGCCTCGCCATCGAGGAAGGGTACCGCTTGCGAAGCGGAAAATAAAAACAAAAGAGCAAGTACAGACCAGTTCCGTGCTTGCTCTTTTTTTGTTTCTTACATTAATCGCCGAGCTTGCTCTCGCAATAGATGCAGCGATAGGTGTGGGTTTCGGCGTCCGTCAAGCGGAACACGTGGGAAAGCTCCTGCTCGGTCGAGGTGATGCAGCGGGGATTCTTGCACTTCACAATATCCTTGATCTCCTCGGGGAGTCCCGGGTGATACTTGCGGGTAAGCACGCCGTCCTCAATGATATTGACCGTCACGTCGGGATCAATGTAGCCAAGGGCGTCAAGGTCAAGGGGAATGTCGATGTCCACCTTGATGATGTCTTTTGCGCCCATACGGCGGCTTGCCGCACTCGTGATGAGGGCGATGGGGCAGGAGAGCTTATCTAACCCAAGGAAGCGGTAGATCTGCATACCCTTGCCGGGCGTAATGTGGTCGATGACTACACCGTTGCGGATGGAATCTACGTTCATTTCAAATTCTCCTTTTCCGCCTCTTCGAGAAGCATCTTGATGAGCGCCATACGAATGTATTTTCCGTTCAGCACCTGTCTAAAATAGCAGGCACGGGGATCGGCATCCACGCCGACGGAGATCTCATTGACACGGGGCAGAGGATGCAAAACGGCGCAGTCCTTTTTTGCCTTCGCCATCTTAAGGGGCGTGAGAATGTAGCTGTCCTTAAGGCGGATGTAGTCCTGCTCGTTAAAGAAGCGCTCCTTTTGTACACGCGTCATATAAAGCACGTCAAGGGTAGGAAGCACCGCTTCAAGATCGGTCGTTTCCTCGTAGGGAATACCGTTTCTGTCGAGAACTTCGTTTTTGATATAGTCGGGGATGGTCAGCTCCTCAGGAGAGATGAGAACAAAGCGAATGCCCTCGTAGCGCGCCATTGCGGAAATGAGAGAATGCACGGTTCTGCCGAACTTTAAATCCCCACAAAGACCAATCGTCATATCCGAAAGACGCCCTTTCTCACGCTTGATGGTGAGAAGGTCTGTGAGCGTTTGGGTAGGGTGGTTGTGACCGCCGTCCCCTGCGTTGATGACGGGAACGCTCGCATTCAAGGAAGCCACCATAGGCGCACCTTCCTTGAAATGGCGCATTACCATAATATCTGCAAAACAAGAAATAACCTTTGCAGTGTCTGCAACGCTCTCGCCCTTTGCGGCAGAGGAGCTTTGTGCCTCGGAGAAGCCGAGAACACCGCCGCCAAGCTCCATCATCGCCGCCTCAAAGGAAAGACGGGTGCGCGTGGACGGCTCGTAAAAGAGGGTGGCGAGCTTTTTGCCGTGGCAGACCTCGCTATATTTCTTGGGGTTTGCAATAATGTCCTCTGCGGTCGCGATCAACGAATCGATATCCGCGATCGAGAGGTCGTCCATACCGATCAAATGCTTCATAGTGACACCTTATGCCTTTGCGCCGTTTACGGCAAGATAGTTTTTGATGCGCGTAACGTTTTCCTCGTTCTTGGGGTCTTCCTCAAGGTATTCGATGATGTCGTATACGTCGACGATGGAGTAAACAGGGAAGCCGAACTGCTCCTCGATCTCCTGCATCGCGCCCTTCTCGGTCTGTCCCTTTTCCTTGCGGTCGACCATAATAAAGGTCGCAGCAACCTTAGCGCCCTCAACGTGCGAGAGAATCTCCATACTTTCGCGGATGGCAGTTCCCGCCGTGATGACGTCCTCGATAATGACGATCTCCTCGCCTGCCGTAGGAACGTATCCGACAAAAACGCCGCCCTCACCGTGATCCTTCACCTCTTTGCGGTTGAAGAAGAAGGGAACGTTCAGCCCGTTCTTAGAAAGTGCCACTGCCGCCGAAACGGAAAGGGAAATGCCCTTGTAGGCAGGACCGTAGAGAACGGCTTGCTTTTTGCCGAGCTTTTCAAAATATGCCTTAGCGTAGAATTCGCCGAGGGTCGCGATGTCGTTTCCCGTCTTGATCATACCTGCGTTGATGAAGTAGGGGATCTTTCTGCCGCTTTTTGCGGTGAAATCACCAAACTTTAATACGCCCGCGTCCTCAAGGAAACGGATAAATTCTCTTTTGTAGGCTTCCATTGTTATTCTTCCTTTCGTTAGTCAACAAATTCCGCAACGCAACGGCGGTATGCGGCAACGGGATCGGCAGCAGCGGTAATGGGTCTGCCGACGACGATGTAATCCGAGCCGATCTTCTTTGCTTCTGCGGGCGTCATTACGCGCTTCTGGTCGCCGATGTCGCCGTCCGCAAAGCGAACGCCGGGCGTCACCGTCAAGAAGCTCTTGCCGCAGGTTCCGTGTACCTTTTCTGCCTCAAGGGGAGAGCAAACAACACCGTCAAGCCCTGCTTCCATCGCGTTCTTTGCGTAGTGCATTACTACCTTGTCGATGGGCTCGTGAATGAGAAGGTCGTTTTCCATACTTTCTTGGTCGGTCGAGGTGAGCTGCGTGACCGCGATCAAAAGAGGACGCGTGCCGTCGGGACGGGTAAGTCCTTCCAGTGCTGCTTCCATCATACGCTTCGTGCCTGCGGCGTGCAGATTGGTCATATCCACGTCAAGGCGGGAAAGCACCGCCATCGACTTCTTTACCGTGTTGGGAATATCGTGGAGCTTGAGGTCAAGAAAGATCTTGTGTCCTCTTTTTTTGATCTCCTTTACGATGGAAGGACCCTCTGCGTAGAAAAGCTCCATACCGATCTTAACGAAGGGCTTTTCCTCTTTGAAGGTGTCAAGGAAGTTAAATACGGCTTCCGCGCTTGCAAAGTCGCAAGCAATGATAACGTCTTTTCCCATAACTGTATCTCCTGTTTCGTTTTGTTTGTTAGTGTGCCGCGCCGATGATCTCGGAAAGGGAAGAGATCCTATATTTCTCCATCACGGCGGGGAGATCCTCGACGATCTTCTTGGAAGCATAGGGGTCGATCAGGTTGGCGGCACCCACTTCAACGGCGGTAGCGCCTGCCATCATCATTTCGATCACGTCCTCAGCGGAAGCAACGCCGCCCATACCCACAACGGGGATCTTGACGCTGGATGAAACCTGATATACCATACGAAGCGCAACGGGGAAGATGGCGCTTCCCGAAAAGCCGCCCATCTTGTTGGCGATGATGGGGCTTCTCTTGCGAAGATCAATTCGCATACCGAGCAGGGTGTTGATGAGGCTGATGCCGTCTGCCCCCGCCTCTTCGCACGCCTTTGCGATAGAAACGATGTCCGTGACGTTGGGCGATAGCTTAATGATCACGGGCTTTTTGGTTACTGCCTTGACGGCTCTTGTGACCTCTGCCGCCGCCTCGGGGCTCGTACCAAAGCTCATACCGCCGCCGTGTACGTTCGGGCAGCTGACGTTGACCTCAAGCCAACCGACCAAGGGGGAAGCGTCGAGCTTCTCGCAGGTGTAGGCGTAATCCTCTACGGAAAAGCCCGATACGTTTGCCATTACGGGCTTGTGGAAGCATTTTGCCATACGGGGAAGCTCCTCGGTGAGGACCTTCTCAACGCCGGGGTTTTGAAGTCCGACCGCGTTGATCATACCCGACGTACATTCTGCGATACGCGGAGTCGGGTTTCCGAAGCGAGGGTCTTTGGTAGTACCTTTGAAAGAAAAAGTACCCAAAACGTTGATATCGTAAAGTTCTGCAAACTCATAGCCGAATCCGAACGTTCCGCTTGCAGGGATAACGGGGTTATCAAGTGTAATTCCGCAAAGCTCGACCTTTGTGTTTACCATAAGATCTCCTCCTTTTCGAGAACGGGACCTTCCTTGCAGATGCGTTTATATCCCGTAATCGTTTTACAAGAGCATCCCATACACGCACCGAAGCCGCAACCCATTCTTTCCTCAAAGCTAT
>JAZSBJ010000126.1:0-2373 GCA_045602305.1 Eubacteriales bacterium
GGGTTTTTTTATTTCCCCACCGCACAACGAAAGGAAGACATTATGGCACTCATTACTTTTCAAAACGGCAAACAGATCGACGTTGCGCTTCCCGCTACCGTGTACGAGGCGGCAAAGGCGGCAGAGCTTGCTTCTCGCGACGTGCTTGCAGCAAAGATCGGGGACGAGGTCGTCGCCCTCACGCACCCCCTTACGGGTGACACCGCAGTGACGCTTTTGACCTTTGCAGACAGCGAGGGCGAGCGCGTATTCAACCATACCGCATCTCACATTCTCGCGCAAGCAGTCAAGCGCCTTTATCCCGAGGTAAAGCTGACGATCGGTCCTGCGATTGAGCACGGCTTCTATTACGATTTTGACGCGGAGTTTGCTTTCACCGCCGAGATCCTCAAGTCCATTGAGGACGAGATGAAGAAGATCGTTAAGGAAAACCTTATCCTCGAAAGAAGCGTCGCGACCCGCGAAGAGGCACTCGCAAAGATGGAAAACGAGCCCTACAAGCAGGAGCTGATCCGCGAGCTTCCCGAGGATGCGGAGATCTCCTTCTACACGCAAGGCGAATTTACCGACCTCTGTGCAGGTCCTCACCTTTTCTCGACGGGTGCCGTTAAGGCATTCAAGCTCCTTTCCGCAACGGGCGCTTATTGGAGAGGCAACTCCGACAACAAGATGCTCAAGCGCGTTTACGGCACGGCATTCCCCTCGAAGGATGCCCTTAACGCCTATATCACGGCGCGCGAGGAAGCGCAAAAGCGCGACCACAACAAGATCGGACGCGAGCTTGAATACTTCACCACGGTAGATATCGTCGGTCAGGGTCTTCCCATTATGCTTCCCAAGGGCGCACGCGTCATTCAACTGCTTCAGCGTTTTGTTGAGGACGAGGAGCGTCGCCGCGGCTACCTGCTCACGAAGACTCCCTTGATGGCAAAGCGCGAGCTTTACAAGGTTTCGGGACACTGGGATCACTATCTTGACGGTATGTTCATCCTCGGCGATCCCAACGACGAAACGAAGGAATGCTTTGCACTCCGTCCGATGACCTGCCCCTTCCAATACCAAGTCTATCTCAACCGCAAGCGCTCCTACCGCGACCTTCCTATGCGTTTGGGCGAAACCTCTACCCTGTTCCGCAACGAGGAATCGGGCGAGATGCACGGCTTGATCCGCGTACGCCAATTTACCATTTCCGAGGGACACCTCGTGCTTCGCCCCGATCAGCTCGCTGAGGAATTCAAGGGTTGCCTTGACCTTGCGATGTTTATGCTTGACGCTGTGGGACTGCGTGAGGACTGCTCCTTCCGCTTCTCGCAATGGGATCCCAACAACACCGCAAAATACGAGGGCACGCCCGAGCAATGGGACGAGGCGCAGGGCATTATGAAGCAGCTGCTTGACGACAACCTTGGCGAGGGCAACTACACCATCGGTATTGACGAGGCGGCATTCTACGGTCCTAAGCTCGACATTCAGATTAAGAACGTCTTTGGTAAGGAAGACACCCTCATCACCATTCAAGTCGATATGCTTCTTGCCAAGAAGTTCGGTATGGAATATACGGGCTCCGACAACCAAGCAAAGACGCCCTATATCATCCACCGCACCTCTCTCGGCTGTTACGAAAGAACGCTTGCCTTGATGCTTGAGAAGTATGCGGGCGCGCTTCCGATGTGGATTGCTCCCACGCAGGCGGTCATTCTGCCCATTACCCCCGAATTTGACGACTATGCACGAGAGATCAAGGCTAAAATGGAAGCCCAAGACCTGCGCGTTGAGCTGGACTGCCGCAACGAAAAGATCGGCTACCGCGTACGCGAGGCACAGCTTTCGAAGGTGCCTTATATGATCGTTGTCGGTGCCAACGAGATGGCAGAGGGCACCGTTTCCATCCGCGCCCGCAAGGAAGGCGAGGGCGGCGTGATGAAGGTAGACGATATGATCGCCCGCTTCGTCCAAGAAGTAAAGACGAGAAAACGCTGATGCTGATCTATCTTATTCGCCACGGTGAAACAGATTTTAACCTCGAACGGCGGTATCAGGGGATGTACCTTGAATCCCATTTGACCGATGCAGGGCGCGCGCAAGCGCGCGCGGCATCCCCGCTATATCGAGATATCCCCTTTTCCCGTATCTACGTCAGCTCCTCGGAGCGCACGCGCGAAACGGCTTCCCTGCTCTTTCCCGAAAGAAATGATTTCATTTTCCGTGACGATCTTCGGGAAACGGACGTTGCCGAGCTTGCGGGAAATTTGATCTCCGAGTTTGAGGAAAAGTTTGGAGAAAGATACCGTCTTTTCCAAAAAACGCGCGACTATTCCATTTTCGGCGGAGAGAGCCGCGAAGCGCTTCTCGAACGGGCGCGCGGCGCGATCG
>JAZSBJ010000127.1:0-6271 GCA_045602305.1 Eubacteriales bacterium
GCGTAGGTGTTGGTATGCGCTTGCAGATAGGGGATAAAGCGCGGGGTGTCCCACTTCTCTGCGATGCGTTCGGTTTGGATGCGGTACTGCTCCGCAAGAGATACGGATGCCGCGGGCGAAAAATCGCCGCTACCGCGTGCGGAGCAGTAAATGCAACCGCCCTTTCCCTTCGTGCCGTCAATATTGGGGCAGGTGAAGCCTGCGTCAAGCGTTACCTTGGCGCATTTCCCGCCGTAGTTTTTTCGCAAATAATAATCATAGGTATAGTAGCGTTTATTGGAATCGCTATGGGGAAAGGGATTTCTTTCGGCTTGGGTGATCCTTTTCATTCCCCTTTGCCTTCCTTTTTGAGCAGGGGCAAAATTTCAAAAATACTGCCAATGCCAAGGAGATTTGCGTCCGTCTTTGCCTTGTTTTCGCCGACGGCGCGCTTGGGAAGAATGATGCGGCGGAAGCCAAGACGCGATGCTTCCTTAATGCGGTATTCGGCGTGGGGCACGGAGCGCACCTCGCCCGCAAGCCCAAGCTCACCAAACACAACGAGGTCGGGCGGGATAACGGTGTCGGTAATGGCGGAAATGAGCGCCACGGCGACTGCAAGATCGGCGGCAGGTTCAAGAAGGCGCATACCGCCCGCAATGTTGAGATATACGTCGTGCGAGGAAAATTTAAGATTTAAACGGCGCTCAAGCACGGCAAGAAGAAGGCACATACGGTTATAGTCAAAGCCGTCTGCCGTGCGGCGAGGGCTTGGGAACGCGGTAGGCACCACGAGTGCTTGGATCTCGGTGATCAGGGGGCGGCTTCCTTCCATTACCACGCAAGCGGCACTGCCGCTGACCGAAAGGGGTCTGCCCTCAAGCATTGCCTCAGAGGGGTTGGGGACCTCGCGCAGTCCCTCGTCGCCCATCTCGAAAACGCCGATCTCATTGGTGGAGCCGTAACGGTTTTTGATGGCGCGAATGATGCGATAGGACTGACGGCGGTCGCCCTCAAAATACAGAACGGCGTCCACCATATGCTCAAGCACCTTGGGACCCGAGATGCCGCCCTCTTTGTTGATATGACCGACTAAAAACACGGCAGAACCGCTTTCCTTGGCAAAGGAGATGAACGCCATCGCGCATTCGCGCACCTGCGTAATGCTTCCCGCAACCGAGGTGAAGCGCTCACTGTAAATGGTTTGAATGGAGTCCACGATCAAGACGTCAGGCGAAAGGCGGGCGCACTCACGCATCACGGCGTCAAGGTTGGTTTCGGTCAAAATATAAAGCTCGCCCGACGAAACGCCGAGGCGCTCTGCGCGCAGCTTTAGCTGCCCTTGCGATTCCTCTCCCGAAATATAAAGCACATTATGCCCTTTGGCAAGCTCGTGGCTGATTTGGAGCAAAAGGGTGGATTTACCGATGCCGGGCTCACCCGAAAGAAGGACCACAGAGCCGCTGACGAGCCCGCCGCCCAAAACGCGGTCAAGCTCACCCATTCCCGTTTCGTTTCGAATATAGGACGGCAAAGCGGTATCGGAGAGCTTTTCCGCCTTAACGTCCTTATGTGCGCCGCCCTTGACGGGAGTGACGGGGGCTTCGTCCTCTTCTACGAGCGTATTCCAACTCTCACACTCGGGGCATTTCCCCGCCCACTTGCGGCTGATGGCACCGCACTCGGAGCATACGAATATCGTCTTTGCGCTTTTCACCTTGACACATCCTCTTTCTATGAAAGACTTTTACCCTTCCATCATAGCACAAAAAATGCAAAAAGACAACTTTTTTTGATAATCTTTCTCTAAAAGTTTTGCTTCCTCTTCCGCATTGGAAAGAAAGCCGCACTCCACAAGCACGGCGCGCCCGCGGGCGTTGGCGAGAAGATATAGCGAATCGCCCCTAAAATTAGGCACACGCGTATAGACGGGGTCGATTTCACGCTTCACTTTGTCGGTGATGCGGTGTGCGAGCGCGGCGCTTTCCGCGCTTGCTTTATTGTAATATACTTGAAGCCCGCGGTATTTTGCAACGGGATAGGCGTTCATATGAATGCTGATGAGCGTTGCCTCGGGATAGGTGTTTGCAATCTCGACACGGTTATAAAGGTCCTTTGCCTTTTTCTGCCCCTTGATATCCTCGCCTTCCTTTAAAACGAGCGCATCGGTGGTTCTTGTGAGAAGAACGGGAACCCCCGCCTCTGTAAAGAGTGCGGCAAGCTCGCGGGCAATGGCAAGATTTAAGTCCTTTTCAAGCGTTCCGAGCGCGCCGATCGCCCCCGCATCCGCACCGCCGTGCCCTGCATCAATGATGACGAGAGGCGTTGGGGCGGTATTCACCGCGAGCGCCCTGCGCGGCGCACCGTATAAAGTCAAAAGAAAAAGACTGAAGGACAAAAGAATGGCAAACGAGCGTCGGGAAAAAGACATAAAAAATCCCCCATAGAATGATACTCCATTCTATGGGGTCGGGGTGCAAAAAATGAATCAATCGTTGCTTCCCTTTTTGGGTGCGCGCTTGCCCAAAAGATAAATGTTTTTCTCGCCAAGGCGATAGGCAAGCATCGAAACGAGGATCATCGGAATCGAGGAAGCCGTATACAGCCCGCAAGCGACGAGGCTTTGCACGGCAACGTCGGGGAACGCATCTAAAACGATGCTGAAAAGTCCGACGTACATCGCTTCAAAAAGGGCGAGCACGATATGTAAAACGCCGTAAACGGATCTTGCAAAATCAAGACCGCAGGGGAACGCCAAAAGATAGCTCACAATGAGCAAAAATGCAAGCGCAAGATTGGGAACGGAAGCCCAAAGCGACGCCTTAAGGGAAAAGCAAGGAATATGCTCCATTCTGCCCGCCTTAACGCGGATGATGTTGCGCGCGCCCTCTTCCCACATCACGTTATAGATAAGGCAGAGGTAAAAGAGGATGGAGAAAACGCTGACCATCACGGTAAGCGTCGGATTATTGCCCGTCGAACGCATCACCGCCATCGTCAAAACGAGGCCGAAAATGGTCATTCCCACCTGATTGATAAATAGCTTGGAGATCAACTTAGAATGTTCACGAAAGTAGCGCATAGTGCCCCTCTTTCCAAAAAAGTCGATAATATTTTCATCTTATTCTATCAGCAAGAAGCATCTAAAAAAATAATAAAAAATGAATATTTATCTCTTCCCTTCATTGTTTACAATTCGTCCATTTTTGTTTTTTCGAATTTTGTATAATAGAAATGAGGAAAGGAGTGTATCTATCGCTATGGCTGTTTTGACCTTAAAGGGCGAGGAGATCAAGTCATTTCCGCCCATTGTCAGAGAATTTGCGTCCTACAAATCGGTCATCGAGGGCTGCACCGAGAAAACGGTGTGCGAATATCTTTCCGATTTAAGGACTTTTTTCCGTTATCTTGAAGCGAAGCGCACGGGGGTCGACCCCGAAAGCGAGGAGTTCAGAGCCCTTCCCTTCTCCCATATTGACATTGTCTATCTTTCTGAGATCACGGGAAGCGACGTTTACGAATTTATGCTCTATGCGGGACAAGGGCGCGGCAACGGTTGGTCCGCAAAGTCACGCAAGCTCTCCACGCTAAAGGTATTTTTTAAGTATTTACACATTCACAAGCATCTCCTAGACAAAGACCCCACCGAGGATATCGGCGCCCCCCGCCGCCACGTCACGCTGCCCAAGTTTTTATCGCTGGAAGAGAGTCTTTTGCTCCTCGAAACCATCAAAAACGACCCCGAATCCCGCACGGTCGTGCGCGATTTTGCCATTGTGACGCTTTTTCTCAACTGCGGAATGCGTCTTTCCGAGTTAACGGGCATCAATCTCACCGACATTGACCGCGACTTGCGCTCTCTTCGCGTGATCGGTAAGGGCAACAAGGAGCGCGTGATCTATTTGAACGACGCCTGCCGTTCTGCCCTGCTCGATTATCTTTCCGAGCGAAAGAAAGAGGACGTTTCCGCCATTCGCACAAAGGCGCTCTTTCTTAGCCGACGCGGCGACCGCATCAGCAACAAAACGGTACAGTGGATGGTAGGCAAATACCTCGATGCCGCAGGACTTGGCGGGCGCGGACTCTCCGTTCACAAGCTAAGGCACACCGCCGCCACCTTGATGTACCAATCGGGGGACGTGGACGTGCGCGTTCTCAAGGATATTTTGGGGCACGCACAGCTCAATACGACGCAAATTTACACCCACGTCAGCAACGAGAGTATGGAGCGTGCCATTGCGTCAAACCCGCTTGCGGGCGCAAAGATCAAGAAAAAGAAGCCCCCGACCGACACGGAAACGGACTAACGCACATATACTGAAAGTATCACGGGAAGGATGCCATAGCATCCTTCCTTTTTTTAGGGGGGCGTATGACGGATTCCTATTACCTCGGCGGAAAAAGAAGATGTCGAAAAAAGGGGGCGGGTATAAAAAGGCTCCTTCTCGTTCTGCTTATTACCCTTGTCGCCCTCACTCTGTGGGTCAACACCGCGCTTCTGCCCCAAGTGCGCGCGCTTTGCGACGCGGAGATCTCCAATCGACTGGAAGCTCTTGCAAGCCGAAGGGCGTATGAAATGCTGGAAGACGGCGGGTATTCCTATACCGATTTTATCAAGCTCACATACGATGCTTCGGGGGGCGTGAGATCCGCTTCGGTGGATACGGTGCGATTAAACCTGCTCAAAGCCTCGCTCGCGCTCGGCGTTTTGGAAGCGCTGGTCGAGAATGACGTCACCGTGGGGGTTCCCGTAGGAAACCTCTCGGCGCTTCTCTTCTTTTCGGGACTTGGAAAAGAGGTTCCCGTACGCGCCCGTGTTGCCGAGGGAATGCACGCGCGCTTTCACACGGAGTTTACAACGGAAGGCATCAACCAAACGCGCCACGTCATCGGCTTTTCGCTCGATTTTTCCGCGACGTATCTGCTGGCTAGCAGAAAAGAAGCCCTCTCCTTTTCCGTTTGCATTCCCGTGGGAGAAACGCTCATCGTCGGCGACGTGCCCGACACGCTGACGCAGATCAACCGTCTTTCGGAAGAGATCAGCGAGATCGAGATCGACGACGCGGTGGATTTTGGGCACATCATTTCTTGATAGGTAACTTTTATTTACTTTTTTATTGACAAACGACTATCTTTGTGCTACAATGGGAAGACCAAACCAAAAAGGACCGCAAAAATGACTTTAGGACAAAAGCTCCGCGCCCTACGCAAGCAAAAAAAGATGACGCAAAGCGCTCTTGCAGGCACGGAAATCACGCGCAATATGCTCAGCCGCATCGAAAACGACGATGCCCTTCCCTCTCTTCCCACCCTCTTATATCTTGCAGATCGCCTGCGCGTTCCCGCGGGTTATTTTCTCTCGGACAACGCATCCCTGCTTGCATACAAGAAGGAAGCGTACTTTCCCGCGCTCAAAAACTGGTATTCCCTTGGAAATTATAAAGAGGTCGTTCGCCTGTATCGCAGAGATTTTGACGAAGCAGACGACGAGATCGCCTTTATCGTTGCACAAAGCGCTTTGGAATGTGCGAAAGAGGCGCTTCATCGCGGCACGGTAAAAACGGCGGGTAAATATCTTGAGCTTGCAAGCGAAATGAAGGAAAAGACGGTTTACGCCGACAGTCGCCTTGACGCACTCCTTACCCTTTTAAGCACTACGCTTGAGAACATTCAGCTTCCCAAGTTTGCCCTCGCGGGCTCGAATTACGACGCGCTTTCTGCCGACTCGCTTTGGAGAGAGCTTTACCTCTATCTCGCAGAAAAAACGGACGGCTACACCTTTAAAGACCCCCTCTTTGCCGCACACGTTGCCGCGAAAAAGCTGATGGCGGGGGGACGCTTCAAGGAAGCGCTTTCTGCCCTTTCGGCGATTGAGGATCAAAAATCCAATCCCGGCTTCAGCGTGCTTGTGCTATTCCGTCTGTACGGCGATATTGAAGCCTGCCACAAGGAGTTGAGCAATTACGAGGAAGCGTACCGCTACGCCTCGAAAAGGCTTTCTTTGCTTGCGGCATTCCGCGGCTAAAAATGGGATATTTTTTCATTCGCCACTTGACAAGCGCATTTTTGTGTGCTAAAATAAAGCATCGGAACACGTCCGTCTTCGTTCCCTTTTGTACAGAGAATCTCCGCCACGGGCTGAAAGCGGGATCCAAAGTGAGGGCGGGTACCATCCGTGTGTTGCACCCTTGCAATACGAACTCAATAAATAATGAAGTGAAAGTTCCGGGTGGAACCGTGCATTTCTATGCACCCCGAAGCAACCAATTTTTTGGCGGGTAAGTCGGATCGT
>JAZSBJ010000128.1:0-2088 GCA_045602305.1 Eubacteriales bacterium
CCCCGTCAACGCCATGGGCACGTCCAAGGCGATGATGGAAAAGGTTATCGTGGCAAAATCTCGCACGGTAGACCCTGCCAAAACAAAAATCTGCTGTACTCGTTACGGCAACGTGATGTGCTCTCGCGGCTCTGTCATTCCCCTTTGGATCGAGCAGATCCGTTCGGGCAACCCCATCACCATCACCGACGGCTCCATGACCCGTTTCATTATGTCGCTTGACGAGGCGGTAGATCTGGTGCTGTTTGCCTTTGAGCACGGCGTATCGGGGGATATTTTGGTGCAAAAAGCGCCCGCTTGCACCATTCAGACCCAAGCTGAGGCCGTTTGCGAGCTGTTTGGCGGCGACAAGAATAACATCAAGGTCATCGGCATTCGCCACGGCGAAAAGATGTACGAGACTCTTCTCACCAACGAGGAGTGCGCAAACGCCATTGATATGGGCGATTTCTACCGTGTGCCCTCCGACAAGCGCGGCCTCAACTACGACAAATATTTCAACAACGGCGACGTAGAGCGCAATCCCCTGACCGAGTTTAACTCCAACAACACCGCCCTTCTCACCGTTGCGGAAACCAAAGCCAAGATCGCTTCTCTTGCTTATATTCAAGAAGAGCTGGCGAAAGAAAACAAATAAGCGAAGGGAAACACTATGAAGATTTTAGTCACGGGAGCTAAGGGCTTTGTAGGGCAAAACCTGGTGGAGTCCTTGCGCTCCATCAAGGACGGCAAGGACAAGACCCACCCCGCGCTCACCATCGAAGAAATCTATTCTTACGACGTGGATTCGACGCCCGAGGAACTGGACGCATACTGCGCCAAAGCGGATTTCGTGTTCCATTTGGCAGGGGTGAACAGACCGCAAGACCCGAAGGAATTTATGGAGGGAAACTTCGGCTTTACCTCTACCCTGCTCAATACGCTAAAGAAGCACGGAAACAAGTGCCCCCTCATGATCTCCTCCTCGATTCAAGCCACCTGCATCGGTCGCTACGACAGCGACTACGGACGCAGTAAAAAGGCAGGCGAGGAGCTGGTGTTCGCCTACGGCGAAGAAACGGGCGCCAAGGTCTTGGTCTATCGTTTCCCCAATCTCTTCGGCAAGTGGTGCCGCCCCAACTATAACAGCGCGGTAGCCACCTTCTGCAACAACATCGCAAACGACCTGCCCATCACGGTGAACGATCCTGCGGTGGAGCTCGAGCTGCTTTACATCGACGACCTTGTGGACGAGATGCTTTTGGCACTGGAGGGCAAGGCGCATCCTTGTACCTTTGACGGTATCAAAACCGTCTTGACCCCGAACGGTCGCTATTATGCCGCCCCCGTCACCCACCGCGTGACGCTCGGCGAGATCGTCAGGCTGCTCGAGAGCTTCCGCGACCAGCCCAAAACGCTCCTGATGCCCGAAATTCCCTGCGGTTCCTTTGCGAAGAAGCTGTACAGCACCTACCTATCGTATCTTCCGAAGGAGAAGGTTTCCTTCCCCTTAAAGATGAACGTGAACGCCCGCGGCTCCTTCACCGAGCTGCTGAAGACCGAAAAAAGCGGACAGTTCAGCGTGAACATTTCGAAGCCCGGCATCACCAAGGGACAGCACTGGCATCACACCAAATGGGAGTTTTTCATTGTGGTTTCGGGCAAGGGCTTGATTCAGATGCGCAAGCTGGGCTCGGACGAGGTCCTGAACTATGAAGTGTCGGGCGAGAACATCGAAGCCGTACATATGCTCCCCGGCTACACCCATAACATCATCAATCTGTCCGATACCGAGGACTTGGTGACGCTCTTGTGGGCGAACGAAGCCTTTGACCCCGCGAAGTCCGACACCTTTTTTGAGCCCGTGGAGTGACCTGCTTTCCTTGACCCCCCCTACTTTCTTTGAAAAGAAAGTAGGCAAAGAAACTTCCAAAAACAAAAAATGCAAACGAGAGGTTTACAATGGATATTAAACTGGACTATTCCGACGTGAAATTCAAGGACAATGGCAAGCTGAAGCTGCTCATTATCGTGGGCACCCGTCCCGAGATCATCCGCTTGGCGGCTGTCATCAACAAGTGCCGCACCTATTTCGACTGCATTCTGGCG
>JAZSBJ010000129.1:0-6115 GCA_045602305.1 Eubacteriales bacterium
AGGAAGAATGCCACGATCCCGACTGCTCCTGCCACGAGCATCATCACGAACACGAGCACGAGCATCATCACCATCACGACGGGGAAGAATGCCACGATCCCGATTGCTCCTGCCACGAGCATCATCACGAACACGAGCACGAGCATCATCACCATCACGACGGGGAAGAGTGCCACGATCCCGATTGCGACTGCCATCATCACCACCATCACGCAGACGAGGTGTTTAAGGCACTTGGCGCGGAAAGTGAAAAGCGCTTTACCGAGGAAGAGCTTGCGGCGATTCTCGGCGCCCTCGCCAACGGTGCGGAAACCTACGGTACCGTCCTTCGCGCCAAGGGTATCGTTCCCACGCCCGACGGAAAATGGCTTCACTTTGACTATGTTCCCGGCGAGCCCGATATTCGCTTTGGCTCTGCCGCCGTCACGGGACGCCTTTGCGTGATCGGCTCGCACATCAACGAAGAGGCTTTGTGCGCCTTGTTCGGCGTTGCCTTGAAAGGATAACCTATGGCACAGATAAAAGAAATTCCCGTATATCTCTTTACTGGCTTCCTTGAAGCGGGAAAGACCCGTCTTTTGCAGGAAACGATGGAAGACGAGCGCTTCAACGCAGGGGAAAGTACCCTGATCCTTTTGTGTGAAGAAGGCGTTGAGGAGCTTGACGTTTCTTCCTTCCCGCACAAAAACGTTGTCATCAAAACGATAGAGAGCGAAAAGGACTTAACTGCCGCAAACCTTGCGAAAATGGCAAACGACGCCAAGGCGGTTCGCGTTTTGGTAGAGTATAACGGTATGTGGATGCTTGATCTGCTCTACAACGCTCTTCCCGAAGGGTGGCTTGTTTATCAAGAGTTTATGCTTGCCGACGCATCGACCTTTCTCTCTTATAACGCCAATATGCGTCAGCTGACGGTGGATAAGCTCCAATCCTGCGAGGTCATCGTTTTCAATCGGTATAACGACACCGTCAGCAAGGAAGAGCTGCATAAGATCGTGCGCGGTTCCTCGCGCAAGGCAGCGATCGGCTTCGAGTATGAGGATGGCACCTTTGAGCAGGACACGATTGAGGATCCGCTTCCTTATGACCTTGACGCTGAAATCGTTGAGATCCGCGATGAGGACTATGCCGTCTTTTACCGTGATCTCTCCGAGGAAATGGACAAATATATCGGCAAGACCCTTTCTTTCAAAGGCATCGTCGCACGTGATAAGAGCCTTCCCGACACACAGTTCGTGGTCGGGCGACACGTGATGACCTGCTGTGAAGCAGACATCGCCTATCGCGGGCTTGTCGTCAAGGCAAAAGAAAGAGTGCCTCTCGAAACCCGCGACTGGGTCACCGTAACCGCGAAGCTCGTGCTTGAATATAACAAGATCTACCGCGGCAAAGGTCCTGTCCTTGAAATGATCTCCTGCGACTATACCAAAAAGCCCGCGCAAGAGGTCGCAACATTCTTCTAAATCACAAAAGCCCTTCCGCTTGGAAGGGCTTTTCACTTTATGCCAAAATGTTTTGGACGGTGTTAGAAATGGTTTGGAAAAGGCTTGTAATAGCGCCGAACGTGTCAAACTCTGCGAGGAATTTGAAAACAAAGGAGTTTTCATAAATAGGCATTACTTGAACAGAGCTATCAAAGGCAACGATGACTTGGAATACGGTTCTCGTCAAAATGGAAAGACCGAGGACGGCGGCATATCCGAGAACAAGACCCACCAAAAATCCGCCGACGTAGTCGAAGAAACGGAAGAAGGAGTGCTTTTCGTCCTTTTTGAGCTCGTAGGAGATCCACTTCATAAAGAGCCAAGGAATCAAGAAACCGACGACAAGACCGAGAATGGTCGAGATAGCAGAAATGCAAGGCGCCGCGATGCGCTCCGCCATTGTACGGATAATTTCATCCGAGGCTTGGGTGTAAGAGCCGAATTCTGCCTCAAGAGCCGTAAGGCTTGCGCCAAGCCCGTCTAGAAAATTGACAAAATTTTCAGGCATTGAGGAGAATAACTCCGCGAGATTATAGCCGTTTGCATTGTGTGCGATCAGCTCGGTTAGGGAAGTGTGAACGGCATTCGTCACAAAGTCCGTAATAAATACGTTTTCAAGAAATCCCGTAATAACAGGACCGACAAAGAGCGCGCAAGCAAGTGCCAACCACGCCTTGCCGATTTTGAAAAGCGCTCTGTCAAGACCGTATTTGGTAAAGAAAATGAGAATGGATAAAAAAATGACAACGAGAATAAGGTCGATCAAGATTGACATAGGCAGTCCTCCGTTTGATGATGAATCTATTTTAGCACATTCGGAAAAGAAAATCAAGGCAAATGAAAAAATAGAAGGTATGCAAAAAGGCACCGCTTCTGCGATGCCTTTTCTATTAGGGGAGATCAACCCCGCCAAAGGGCGGCTTGCAACGTAAAAGTCGCCGAATACCGCGGATCACGCCGCGCAACACCCCCCACTTTTGCAAAGAAAGGATCATATAGTCGGAGCAGGACGGCTCAAAGCGACAACGGTTTCTGATCTTTTCGGGTGCCAAACGCTGATAGCAGCGAATCAGCCAAACGAGAATTCTCTTTAAAAATACGAGGATAACGAGAATTATGAGAGCAATTCCCGCAAGGATGGAAATGAAAAGCGTATGAAAAGCGAGGTGCGTGATGATCCCTATGCCCGCCGCAAAAATGAAAGTCAATAGGCAAAAAAGCAAGGCGCGCACGATGTGGAGCTTAGGGCGCACGAGGTGCCTTTTGTAGTGAAGGGAAGCGGGGTCGTTTTCTTCCCCTTTTTTGTAAAGGGAAAGGAGTTCTTCCTTTGTTGGCGGGCGGTCGAACTCCTTTGAGATTTGGTTTTGTACTTCCAAGGGAGATTAATCTTCCTTAGCGAAAATGAGCATATAAATGTTATGCTCGGTTACGATGGTCTGCTGATTGAAAATACAACCGGTTTTGTTGGTTTCGGTCGTCATAATGGTTTCAAGAGAGTGAAACTTCCATCCATCGGTTGCGTTTGCGTTGATAAGGTCGGCAAAGGTGTTGGTTGCCATAGTGAGGTCATCGTGCTCGATTTTGATAACTTTGGGGCCGGGAACAGCTTTGTAGATCATAATATGCACTCCTTAAAATGTTTTGTGTTGTAAAACACAGTATTATTTTAATATTTCTTGATGAAAAAGTCAATATTATTTTGAAAAAGAGTGGAAAAAGTTGGTTTTCCACTTTTGAGCATAATCCAAAACGCTCTGCGCGGCGCAATCGAACCCTGCGCCATTCAGCGCTGGGTTCAAATCCTCTATCTCTTCGCCAAAAGAAAGAAATCCGTACCTCGAATGAGGTACGGATTTCTTTGGCGGAGAGATAGGGATTCGAACCCTAGATGCAGTATCAGTGCATACACGATTTCCAGTCGTGCGCCTTAGACCAACTCAGCCATCTCTCCACGCACGAAATGAAGTATAACATATTTTTTTATAAAAGTCAAGGGTTTTTTTGAATTTTTTTGGGATAATTTTTGCTTGTTTTATGGGGAAAATCTCTTGCATTTGCTAAAAAAATGTGATACAATATGTAATGCTTGTTTCTCACAAGCAAATAAGGGCAAATTTCACCTTGAATGCCGAGAAAATAAAACCAAGGAGATGTGCTTTTGTTAACGAATTATCATACGCATACGCCCTTTTGCGACGGCACAAGCACCGCGGAAGAGATCGTGCTTGCCGCCCTTGACGGCGGCTTTGACGCCATCGGCTTTTCGGGACACGGCTATACCGCGTTCGACACCCGATACTGTATGAAAAATACAGAGGGGTACCTCGCGGAGATCACTCGCCTAAAAGAAAAATACAAAAAGGACATCGAGATTTATCTTGGTGTCGAAGAGGATGCCTCGTACCCTCTTGACGGCGCAAAATTCGATTACAGAATAGGCTCTTCGCACTATTTTTGTGTGGACGGCGTGTATTACCCCGTGGATTCCAATCACGAATATTTGAAAAGATGCGTTTCCGTCTATAAGGGTGACGTGATTCGTATGGCTGAGGATTATTTTTCTTCCTTTTGCTCCTATATCCTTACATATCGCCCCGATATCATCGGGCATTTCGATCTGCTCACAAAGTTTGATGAGAAAGAGCCGCTTTTTCTCCCGAACGCCGATTACCGTGCCATCGCACTGAAATATGCACGTGTCGCGGCAAAAAGCGGTGCGATCTTTGAAGTGAACACGGGCGCAATCGCGCGCGGATACCGTACGGCCCCCTACCCC
The DNA here is from genome assembly GCA_045602305.1 of Eubacteriales bacterium. GTDB lineage: Bacteria > Bacillota > Clostridia > Oscillospirales > CAG-272 > UBA1740. Next base: position 4,261 of record JAZSBJ010000129.1, read on the forward strand.
CACGAGGAGATCCTTCATATGCTTTGCAAGGAAGGCGTGCGCGTGATCCTTTCCTCTGACAGTCATAACAAGGAAACCTTGGCTTTTGGCTTTGAGGAGGCAAAGGCCTTCCTGCGGTCGGTGGGCTTTACCTCTACCGCGCATTTGTATCACGGCGTCTTTACCGATTTTCCCATCGTATAAATTTCATAAAAAAGAAAAGCGCGGACTATAATAGGGTGAATACCAAATGAAAGGATCTCGCCCTATGAAAAAAATGTTACTCGCTTTGCTTTTGATATCTCTTTTGCTTCCTTTGATGCTTCTCGGCATACAGGCAAAGGAAGAAGCTCCTTTTGATCTTTCCTGCGCTTCCGCAGTTTTGATGGAAGCCTCGACGGGAAAGATCCTTTACGAAAAAAACGCGGAAGAGGCACTCCCGCCCGCGTCCGTCACCAAGGTGATGACACTCCTTCTTGTGATGGAAGCCGTCAAGGACGGCAAGGTTGCTTGGGACGATCCTGTGACCGTCAGTGAACGCGCCGCTTCGATGGGCGGCTCCCAGATTTACTTAAAGGTCGGGGAAACGATGCCCCTTTCCGATATGGTTAAAAGCGTAGTGATCGCTAGCGCAAACGATGCGGCTGTCGCACTTGCTGAGCATATCTCGGGAAGTGAAGAGGCTTTTGTCGCAAAAATGAACGAGCGTGCCGCGGCGCTTTCGATGACCAGCACGCATTTTGAAAACACCAACGGGCTTGACGATACCGTGGAGAATCACGTCACCTCGGCGCGTGACATTGCTATTATGTCGCGCGAGCTGATCAAATACCCCAAGATCCTTGAATATAGCTCAACTTGGATGGATACCGTGCGCGACGGCGCCTTCACCCTGACCAACACCAACCGTCTTGTTCGCTTTTATCCCGGGGCTACCGGGCTAAAAACGGGCTCCACGGCGAAAGCAAAATTTTGCATCAGCGCGACGGCAGAGCGCGACGGCGTTTCGCTCATTGCCGTGATTATGGGGGCACCAACCCGCGACGAGCGCAACGCGCAGGCGAAAAAACTGCTCGATTACGGCTTTGCGGGGTACGGGGTGTACCGTGACGGGGAAAGAGAGATTCCCGCGCTACCCGTAGAGGGGGGAGAGAGAAGCCACGCCGAAGTGGCACTCACGCCCTTTTCCATAACCCTTCCCAAGGAGAAGATTCACGAGGTGACGGCAACGCTTGAGCTTCCCGAAAAGCTCGTTGCCCCGCTTGCCAAGGGGGAAGTGGTTGGGCGCGTCGTATATTCGTTGGACGGAGAAGTGATCGGTGAAACCGGTGTAGTTTTGACCGATTCCGTCGATAGAATATCCTTTTTTGAAATCTTCAGGCGGCTTTTTGCTGCATTCTCGTTTTCATAAGTTTCGATAATATTTTTAAAAGTGAGGAATAAAAAATGGAAGTTTTAAGGCTGAACGAAGCATTTGCAAAATCCTTCGTAACCAAGGAAGCGCTTGAAAAGACGGCGAAGGACGTCGCCAAAGCGTACGGCACCGTAGCTGAGAGAAACGGCGAAGGAAGCGATTTTCTTGGCTGGGTAGACCTGCCCGTTGACTACGATAAGGAAGAGTTTGCACGCATTCTTTCCGCGGCAGAAAAGATCAAAAAAAGCTGTGATATTCTCGTTGTCATCGGCATTGGTGGCTCCTATCTCGGTGCGCGTGCCGTAATTGAATTCGTGAAATCCCCGCTTTATAACAATATGAAAAAGGATACCCCCGACATTTATTTTGCGGGAAATAGCATCAGCTCCTCGGCCCTCACCGAGCTTCTCGCCATCTGCGAAGGGAAGGATATCTGCGTAAACGTCATCAGCAAGTCGGGCA
>JAZSBJ010000130.1:0-1527 GCA_045602305.1 Eubacteriales bacterium
GTCGATGATGTGGTACATCACGTCCGCTTCCTCGCCGACGGCAAGACCGCCGATGGCGTAGCCGTCTAGGGGAACCTCTGCTATGCGTTGCATATTTTCGATACGAAGCTCCTCAAAGGTCGAGCCTTGGTTGATGCCGAAGAGCATTTGTTTTTTGTTGATGGTGGTGTCGAGGCTGTTCAGTCTGTCAAGCTCTGCCTTGGAGCGAAGCAACCAACGGACGGTGCGCTCGTGAGAAGCCTTGGCGTATTTGTAGGTGGCGGGGTTTTCCACGCACTCGTCGAACGCCATTGCGATGGTCGACGCGATGTTGGATTGGATCCGCATCGATTCCTCGGGACCCATAAAGATGCGCTTTCCGTCCATATGGGATTGGAAATACACCCCCTCTTCCTTGATGCGGCGCAGCTTGGCAAGAGAAAAGACCTGAAATCCGCCGCTATCGGTGAGAATGGGCTTCTGCCAATTAAAGAATTTATGGAGTCCGCCCATACGGTAGATCAGCTCGTCGCCGGGGCGAATGTGCAGGTGATAGGTGTTGGAAAGCTCTACTTGACAGCCGATCTCCTCAAGGTCCTTGGTGGAGATGCCGCCCTTGACGGCGGCGCTGGTGCCGACGTTCATAAAAACGGGCGTTTCGATGGTGCCGTGTACGGTGTGAAAGCGGCCGCGGCGCGCCTTTCCTTCGGTTTTTAAAAGTTCAAACAAGGCAAAGATCCTTTCTTACTTGATGCGGTCGAATTGCTTATCGAGTTCTTTTTTGGTGAGGGTGTAGGCAATGGGTCTGCCGTGCGGACAGACGGTCACGTCGGGAAGAGAAAGCACTTCCTCGACCAACCATTTGATATGGGCTTCGTCATACGCTCTTCCGCCCTTGATGGCTGCCTTACACGCCATTTGGTATAGCATCTTCTCGCGCCGCATTTCCTCGGTGAGCGAGAGGGACGCACCGCCTATGCCCTCGGAAACGAGCGAAAGGAAGAGGTCCTTGGCTTCTGCGGGGGATACGTCGGCGGGAATGGCGGTGAGGTGTGCCTTACCGTCCGATACGGTGTAGGAGAATCCAAGAGAAGCAAAGCTCTCCGCCTCTCCCTCGGCATAGGCAAGCTCCTCAACGGTTGCCGCCACCGAGATGGGCAAAAGCAAAGGCACGGATATAAGGCGCTCGCCCTTGCGCTCACGCTTCATTTTCTCAAACAAGATGCGCTCGTGGGCGGCGTGCTGGTCGATGACCAGCATTTTTTCTTCGGGAAGCTCTACGAAAACATAGGTTTTAAACGCCGTGCCGAGAATGGTGTATTCGGGAAGCGCCTCTTTGGGCGCGTCGGGTTGCGGGGTGGGCGCGAGGGGCGCTTTTGGGGCTTCGGGCGGGGTCTTTTTCGCCCTAGCCAAATACTCCTCTGCCTCGCGGCGTGCCTCGGCGTATCGCTCGCAAACGGCAAGCGACTCGTCGGGAGAGAGCGTCGCCTTGGACGCTTGGGGGATATCCTTCGCTGCGACCTTGGCGGGAGAAAACTCCTTAGGGGG
>JAZSBJ010000131.1:0-5392 GCA_045602305.1 Eubacteriales bacterium
CCGAGCCTTTTCATCCCGATACGCCGAGAACGAAATTTGGTGGCGATCAAATCGGGGAGCGACACGAGCTTTAAAAGGGTTCTAAAAAAGATATTCGGACGCTTGGGACGCTTATGCTTAGGACGTGGTAACGCCATGACCTCGTCATAGCTCAGCCGTTTGGTTTTGACCTTCATAGAGAGTCCTCCCATCTTATCTGCATCTATTATACCAGAAAGATGTTGATTTGTCAACATAAAAGCCGACCGTGAGGGTCGGCTTTTGAAATTTAATTTTCTTCCTTGGTATAGGCGAGAAGTCCGCCTGCCTTAAGGATCGCCTTTTGGCGCTCGGTAAAGGAGCAAGAAAGCGAAATTTCAATCCCCTTCGTCTGATCGACGAGGGTGATCTTGCCTTCATCCATACCTGCGAAAACGCCCGAAAGGGAGAGCATATCGCCCTCGTCAATGCGATCGTAATCGGCGGGATCGGCAAAGGTCAAGGGCATAATGCCCGCGTTGATCAGGTTTGCCGCGTGGATACGGGCAAAGCTCTTGGCAACGACGGCACGTACACCGAGGTACAGAGGAACGAGTGCGGCGTGCTCACGCGAGGAGCCCTGACCGTAGTTCGCACCGCCAACCACGATGCTCTCGCCCGCCTTCTTTGCCCGTTCGGGGAAGGTGGGGTCGCAAACGCCGAAGCAATACTGCGAGAGATGAGGAATGTTGGAGCGATACGGAAGGATCTTTGCGCCTGCAGGCATAATGTGGTCGGTGGTGATATTGTCGCCCACCTTTAGAACAAGCTCTGCCTTTACGCTGTCCGTCCACGGCACACTATCGGGGAATTTCTTAATGTTGGGACCGCGCAAAACCTCAAGGCTCTTAGCTTCCTCGGGGTCAGCGGGCGCGAGAATGGCACTGTCATCAATGCGGAAAGCTTCGGGCATTGTGATCTCGGGCATCTCGCCGAGCAAAATGGGATCGGTGATCTCACCCGTGAGGGCGGCGGCGACTGCCGTTTCGGGAGAAACGAGATAGACCTTAGCGTCTTTCGTGCCGCTTCTTCCCTCAAAATTACGGTTGAAGGTACGAAGGCTGACGCCTGCGGAGTTGGGCGAGAAGCCCATACCGATGCAAGGACCGCACGCACACTCAAGCACGCGCGCACCCGACGCGAGAATGTCAGTAAGGGCGCCGCACTCGGCAAGCATCGTCAGCACCTGCTTGGAGCCGGGGGAGATGGAAAGGCTGACGCTGGGAAGAATGGTCTTTCCCTTTAAGAGCGCCGCAACCTTTAAAAGATCAAGGAGCGAGGAGTTGGTGCAAGAGCCGATGCAGACCTGATCGACCTTTGTACCCTTAAGACTCTCCACGGTAACCACGTTATCAGGCATATGGGGGCAAGCGATCAGGGGCTTAAGCGAGGAAAGATCAATGTCGATCACGCGGTCGTATTCCGCATCGGGATCGGAAGCGAGGGGCACGTAAACGTCCTCTCTGCCCTCTGCGGCGAGGAAGGCTCTCGTAATCTCGTCCGAGGGGAAGATGGACGTGGTGGCACCAAGCTCGGTGCCCATATTGGTGATGGTGGCACGCTCGGGAACGGACAAGGTCTTAACACCCTCGCCGCCCCACTCGATGATGGAGCCTACGCCGCCCTTAACGGAGAGAATGCGGAGAATCTCAAGGCTGACGTCCTTTGCGGTGACGAAGGGACGGAGCTTGCCCGTGAGATTGACCTTGATCATCTTGGGCATCGTGATGTAGTACGCGCCGCCGCCCATTGCGACTGCCACGTCAAGTCCGCCTGCACCAAAGGCAAGCATACCGATGCCGCCGCCCGTGGGGGTGTGGCTATCCGAGCCGATGAGCGTTTTGCCGGGAATGCCAAAGCGTTCAAGATGTACTTGATGGCAAATGCCGTTGCCGGGACGGGAGAAATAAATGCCGTATTTCTTGGCGATGGACTGAATAAAGCGGTGGTCGTCGGCGTTTTCAAAGCCCGATTGCAGGGTGTTGTGGTCGATGTACGCCACGCTCCGTTCGGTGCGAACGCGGTCAATACCCATCGTTTCAAATTCAAGATACGCCATCGTTCCCGTAGCGTCTTGGGTGAGGGTCTGGTCGATGCGAAGCGCGATCTCGCTTCCCACGGTCATCTCACCGCTGACGAGATGCGCCTTAATGATCTTTTGTGCGAGTGTAAGTCCCATTGTATATTACTTCCCTTTCGTGATATGATTCTTTGCGTTTTTAACGTGCTCGCGCATTGCAAGCTCTGCGGCGTTCTCGTCACGGGCGGCAACGGCGTCCAAAATGGCGCGATGCTCCGCAAGAGAAGCGACGGCACGGCTTTCATTTTCCACAGAAGCCTTGCGGTATTTTTGTGTCTTTCTATGCAAAGGCACGAGCGTATCGTAAAGCACGATGCTGTCTGCCGCCGCATACAAAAGATCGTGGAATCGGCTATCCATAAAGCGGATATGCTCGGGGTCCTTTTTGCCCTCGTAAAACTCTTGCAGATCCAGCGTTTCACGCATTTCGGCGATCTGGGCGTCACTTGCGTTTTTCGCCGCAAGAGCTGCCGCCATTCCCTCAAGACGCATACGGATATCGTAAATATCGGCAAGGTCCTTGTCGGTCACACCAAGAACGGTGATGCCCTTGGTGGTCAGCTCTACGAGATGCTCTTGAGCAAGTCGGTGCGCCGCCTCACGAATGGGGGTACGGCTGACGCCCATATCCGCGCAAAGCGTCATTTCGGTGAGGATCTCACCGCGGGCGTACTTACCGCCTAAAATATCTGCCTCCAGCCTCTCGAAAACCTGATCGGCAAGAGATAAATGCTTATGTTCCATCGTTTACTCCTTTTAGAGCCTTTTGAGCAAGCCGCCCGAAAGCTCCTCAATTTTTTCTTCCAGCTCCATATTGGAAAGCGTGGTCTGTCTTCCGTCCGCGTACTCCTTGTCGATCCACTCCTTGAGGGCGATGACGAGGGGCGTTTTCTTGGAAACCTGCTCCGAGGGAGCCAAGCGATAGTTTTCGTTGATCCAATACGCGATTCCCGCAAGTCCCGACGCCTTACCGATCAAAACGGAAGGCTTTTTGCCGAGGATCTTTTCGGTATCAAAGATGTTGTAGATCTCTTGGTCCTTGAGAAGTCCGTCCGCGTGGATGCCTGCGCGGGTGACGTTAAAGTTTCTGCCGACAAAGGGCGTCATTACGGGAATGTCGTAGCCCATTTCGTTGTGAAAATAGTCGGCGATCTCGGTGATGACGGTGGGATCCATACCGTCGAGCGAGCCGCGAAGCGACGCATATTCAAAGACCATCGCTTCAAGGGGAATATTGCCCGTTCTCTCGCCAATGCCGAGAAGCGAGCAGTTGACGGCAGAAGCGCCGTACAGCCAAGCGGTAGAGGCGTTGGTGACCGCCTTATAGAAATCGTTGTGACCGTGCCACTCAAGCATTTCGCTGGGCACGTCGGAATAGTGTTGCAGACCGTAGATGATGCCGGGAACGCTTCGCGGCAGGGCAACCTCGGTATACGGCACGCCATAGCCCATCGTGTCGCAAGCGCGGATACGCACGGGAATGCCCGCATCCTCGGACATCTTCATCAGCTCGTTGACGAAGGGGACGACAAAGCCGTAGAAATCGGCACGCGTAATGTCCTCAAGATGGCAACGGGGCATAACGCCCGCCTCAAACGCCTCGGCAACCGTGGCAAGATAGTAGTTCATACATTCGGAGCGCGTCATCTTCATCTTTTTAAAGATGTGATAGTCGCTGCAGGAAACGAGAATGCCCGTTTCCTTAATGCCAAGGTCGCGTACTAGCTTAAAGTCCTGCTTGCTTGCGCGGATCCAGGTGGTGATCTCGGGGAAACGAAGGCCTAAGTCCTGGCACTTTGCAAGCGCTTCCCTATCCTTTTCGCTATACACGAAGAACTCGGTCTGACGAATGATACCGTAAGGACCGCCAAGGCGCGACATCAGCTTGTAGAGATCCACGATCTGTTTGACCGTATAGGGCTCTACCGATTGCTGACCGTCACGGAAGGAGGTATCGGTGATCCAAATATCCCTCGGCATACCAAGCGGTACGCGGCGGTGGTTAAAGGCAATGCGCGGCACCTCGGTATAAGGATACACATCGCGATATAAGTTGGGCTCATCCACGTCCTGCAAGGAATACTTATATGTTTTCTGTTCGAGCAGATTGGATTTTGCAGAGGTTTCTAACATTATACACATCTCCTTTGTATCATTGTATACAATTATATCAGCTTTCGTGAATATTGTCAAGTAGGTATACGAGGTTTTTTCGTTATTTTCTTTGATAAAACAAGGAAAAACGCCGTGTGCGAGGCACACGGCGTTTTAAACGGATAAAAGCGCATCGGCGAGCGCGGAAAAATCAGCGGTGGAGAGCCTCTCTCCGCGAATCTTATCCGAAAGACCAAGCCCGTTTAACGCCGAAGCGACCTGCTCCTTGGTAAAGGGGAGCTTTGCCGAGATGGCGTTGACGAGCGTCTTGCGGCGCATTTCAAACGCCGCCTTAATGAGGGAAAAGAAGAGCTTTTTATCCTTTGGGGTATATCGGGGCGTAGCGTAAAGGTCGATTCGCACGACGGCGGAATTCACCTTGGGGGCGGGGAGAAACGCCGAGGCGGGAACGGTGAAGAGGCGACGGGTTTCGCCGTAGTAGCCAAGCACGGCGGTGATGGCGCCGTAGGTATCCTCCCCTGCTTTTGCGCAAAGGCGCGCGGCGACCTCCGCCTGTACCATAACGGTAATGGAACGGAAGGGGACACCCGATTCAAGAAGCGCCATCAAAATGGGGGTCGTGATGTAATACGGAAGATTGGCGCAAACGGACACCTCTCTTCCCTCCGCGTATTCGCTTACAAGCGCCTTAAGGTCCACCTTCATCACGTCCTTATTGATGACGGTGACATTGTCGTAATCGGCGAGCGTTTTGGCGAGGATGGGGAGAAGATGCGTGTCGATCTCGACGGCAACCACCTTATCGTAGCGCTGTGCGAGCTCCTGTGTCAAGCATCCGATCCCGGGGCCGATCTCTAAAATCATACTGTGCTCGTTTTCGGTGCACTCCTCGGCAATGCGCTCGGGGATCTCGGGTCGAATAAGAAAATTCTGCCCGTATTCCTTACGCAAATGCGTTCCCTCTTCGCCAAGCAGGCTCTTGATGACGGACACATTACAAAGATTCATAAGAGGGGCTCTCCTTTCGCGTGTTTTTTCGAAAAAACCTTGATTTTGCTCTTGACAAACGCATTTTTTGGTGCTATAATAATTAGGCTTGCTGGTATGGCTCAGTTGGTAGAGCAGTTGATTCGTAATCAACAGGTCATCGGTTCGAGTCCGATTACCAGCTCCAAAGGC
>JAZSBJ010000132.1:0-2113 GCA_045602305.1 Eubacteriales bacterium
AAATATGACAGCAGGGTTTTAGTGCTTGCGCACGCGCGCATAGGCGCGCTCGTAGATGATCTCGGTTGCGAAAGCGAGCTTGGTTGCGACGTTTTTCTTGCTTGGGAAGCAATAAAACGAATCGTTTTCGGTAGAAATATCAATGCAGTCGTAGGGCTTAATGTGCGGAAAATCGTATTCCACGTGCAAGGAGTTGGTTTGAAGCGGCGCGCGCTCGATGCGGTAGTCCTTGCCGCGATAGTGTCCCGCAAGGACGAAGCCGTGCGCTTCGTCGTGGGTGAGGGTGGCTTCGCCAAGGGCTTCAAAATTCCAACACCTTGGCATAGAGTGAACGTCGACGGTATCGCGGAAAAAGTATTCTCCGCGCTCAATTTCGCCCTTGACCTCTTCCCTTTCCCAAAGGAACCAATCGGGTACGCGGGAAAACTCGGTATCGCCGTCCTTTGCGGCAAGCGAGCCGTCCTCGTTGAGCGTCCAACGCTTTCCGCACGCCTCGCAGAAAAGCTCGGCGCCCTTGGAGTTCATTTGGGATTCGGTCTTGCAATGCGGACACTTGTAGAGGATCTTATGCAATCCCTCGGCGCGGTAGGGCTCGGTGATGAGAATACCGTTTTCCTTTTGGTAGCGGTATTCGTCGTAAACAAAGGCGTCTTTTAGCCGTGCATTCAGCTCGTGGGCAGAAAGGGACTGCGTTTCCTCGGCGGTGAAGAGGAGCTTCATCGTGGTGTGAAACGGTACCTTGCGCTTTTTGCGGAAATTCCACGCGGGCGCGTGCAAATGGTTGCCGCGATGGATCGCAACGACGACGGGCACACCGTTTCTTTTGATGAGCTTGCCGAGCGAATCGGGCAAATACGAGGGAATGCCGCAGGGCGAATAGCGCGCCTCGGGATACATACAAAGAATATCCCCGCGCTTTAGAACCTTGCGGATGGATTTAACGAGATGGAAATCCGTCGTAAACTTACGCGTGCAAATGGCACCGATCCAGGTGAGAAGCCACGGGCGGCGATAGTAGCCGTCAATGTTAACGACGTTGTTGACGGGATAGGGGCGCGTGCCCATCGCGATTAGCTCAAAATCGATGAACGCCATATGGTTGGATAAGAGCATATACGGGGGCTTGAGCCCTTCCATACCGATCTTTTCGACCTTGTAGCGCTTGCCCATCAGCATCATCTTGGAGAGAAGCCAAATGAGCCACTTGAGATAAAAGGGCTGTCTTATGGGATATTTTGCGGTCTTATACCGCTTTTGATTTTTGTAATTTACATCCATAGAGGCTCCGTGCTGTTTTAAAATAGTATGGTCAAGAAAGGATATGCCTAATCAAAGGGTCTGCCCAGGGGCGGGAACTAGGTCAAGAATGGCAACGAGGGCGGCTCTTTGCGCCTCTGTGACGGGATACGCACGCCCTGCAGCGATGTCTACGAGCAGGTTCGCCGTTAGGCGGTATTCGGCGTTTTTGTCTTCTTCTGCTTCAATATAAACAAAAGATATGTGATAGTTGCCATCGGGAAGCGTTTGAGGAACGCTCACGTTGTCCGTATATTCCTCGCTCGTCAAGACCTCGTTTACGATGGCGAAGATCTCGCGCTTTCGGGTGTTTGTGGTAAAATCCTTTTCCGTATCGCCGCAAAAAACGCGAATGACCGAGAGCGTCATATCACGGCTGTTTAGGTCGCCGCCGATCGGTGGCTCGCTTTCATTGCAGGATGAAAAAGAACAGCAAAGCATAAGCAATATAACAAGATATAGCACAGCTCTTTTCATCATATCACCGCCTTTCCGTAATTATCATACCACACTCGGGCGCGGTTTGTCAAGGGATGCGGATTTGCATACACGGCAAAGCCGCAGCTTTATACAAAGAATTTGCCCTTGATTCCATACCGCCGTGCGGCAGATTCCATACACACGCTTCGTGTGTGATAAAAAGAAAAGAGCATCTTTTGGATGCTCTTTTCTTTTTAAACGCTCATTGAAAACCGAATAAAGGATTGAAACGAAAGCTCAAAGAGAACTGCTATCGAGCAGTTCAAGCCCTCGGTCTATTAGTACCGTTCAGCTGAATGTATTACTACACTTACACCCACGGCCTATCAAACTCGTA
>JAZSBJ010000133.1:0-28024 GCA_045602305.1 Eubacteriales bacterium
TGATTTGGAAAGCACCTGACAGCTGACGGCGACCAGCATCCCGACCCCCGCCACGCGTAAAAGAAGAGAAACGTCCATTTTTTGATCTATCCTTTCTAAAGTAAGAGCAGAAGCAAGAGCATCCCGCCCGAAAAAAAGAGCGTGCCCGTCAGCTTTTCCTTGCGCGGAAGCGCGGTTTCCTTTTCCTTGAGGGTGAGCGAGGAAGACGAGAAAAGCTCCTCTGCCGCCCGAAGCTCCTCGGCGTAAAGGCGGCGTCCGAGCGACTCGGCGTAGGTGCGAAAGGGGAGAATATCCCCCTCGTCAAGATGCAACACGTCGGCGTCTAGGGCGGCGGCGAGTCCCTCGTTTTCAAGAATGGGAAGAAATCCCGCGCGTGCGAGTGCGTCGTCCCGAAACGCGGCGTAAATGGCAGGCAGGGGCTTTGGCGATGCGGCAAGCGCGGCTTTGATGTGCGAGATGAGCCGAACGAGCCCGCGGTATTGTGCAAGACGCCGACGCTCTTCCTTGCCGAGAAGAAACAGCGTCAAAAGGAGAAAAAGCGTCCAAAGCCCTGCCCCGAGCAAAGTCTTCATAAGGCGCGCCCCCCGTCAAGCGGGGTGGCACACCCACCCCGCACGTCCCAAAGGTGGGAAAAGAGCCCCGTATCCAAAAGCGGACGCAACGCCCGTGCAGAGAGGACCTCGCAAGCACTTGCCCCGTGTACGGACGCCACCGTCCTCACCCCAAAGGACACGAGGGTGCAAAGGGCAGCCGCTTCGGAAACGCCAAGCTCATCGAGGATCAAAAGCTCGGGGGTAAGGGTGCGGACGGCGATCTCGGCACCGAGTGCCTTCGGATACCCCGAAAGAACGTCGAGAAGAAGGGAAGCGTCCGAGATGACGAATTCTCTGCGCGTGTCGACGACGGCGACGCGGTTTTCTCTTGCCGCGCGTGCCGCAAATGCGCGAAGAAGTGTGGTTTTTCCCCCGCCCGGCGGTGCAAAGAGAAGGATCCCGCCCGTCGATGCAAGGAAAAAGGCGTAGAGCGCGTCCGCATTCCCCTTTCCGCTTGGAACGCGAAAGACGAGGGAATCGAGCGACGAGAGGGCGCGGATCTCCTTTCCACTTGCCGTGACCGCCCCCGTGACCCCGACGCGCACGCCGGAGGAGAGGGTGAAGAAGCCTTCCTTGATCTCTTCCTCGTAGGAGTAGAGAGAACCGCCCACGGCGCGGGAAAAGGTGCTTTTCATCGCTTCGCCGTCCGCGCGGTAACATAGCGGCAGATTTACAAGCCTGCCCGCCCGAAAGAGGGTGAGCGATGCGATCCTGTCGCGTCTTAGGCGGATCTCGGCGATGGCGCTCCTTTTAAAAAAGGGAGATGTGAGCATCTCCTCAAGCTCCTTCATTAATGGGGCGGGCAGAAAGGAGAGAGTTTGCGAGAGGGGCATATTTTTCTACTTCCTTGTGTTTGTTTTTTACGCAAATTCGGGCGTTTGCCAAAATATGACAAAAAAATTCACAATTTTTTTGGCGAAGCCCCTTGAAAAATGTGAAGCGATGTGTTAGAATGTTCCTCGGCTGACACGAAAGTCAAAGAAAGCGCCCGACCTACGTCGGATGAAAGGAATATAAGATGAAAGACACCGGAATCGTACGCAACATCGATGAAATGGGAAGACTCGTGCTTCCTAAGGAGATGCGCCGCAAGATGGATATCGAGAGTGGCGATGAGATTGAATTCTTTGCCGAGGACGACCGTATCGTGCTTCGCAAATATCAGCCCTCTTGCCTGTTCTGTGGCGGAGAGGTCGCTCTTGTAGAATATAAGGGAAAGCGCTTGTGCGCCGACTGCATTGCCGAAATGAAGGCAAAGTTTTAAGGTACATACGCAAAGAACGAGCCGCCGCCTTTGGCGGCTTTCTTTTTCGTTACACTATATGCGAGCGCGTTTGCGGGTAGAACGCATCCGTGACAAGGTTTTTTGAGAAAACGGATTGACAAGCACGGCGCGCTGTGCTACAATGTTTTAGGAATGAAATGAGCAAGAGAAAGGCAAAAGATGCACTATATTGTAATCGACCTTGAATGGAATCAGACCTACCACGAAAAGGCGGTGGCGACCCAAAAGGAGTTGTCCATTCGCTTGCGCGGCGAGGTCATTCAGATCGGCGCGGTGAAGTTAGACGAGTCGCTTGCCCTCGTGGGAAGCTACCGCATCACCGTAAAGCCGAGATTTTATAAAAAGATCCACCGCCACGTGATGCGCCTCACGGGCATCGACCAGGAGCAGCTTGACCACGGCGTGCCCCTTAAGGAAGCGATGGATTCCTTTTACCGCTTCTGCGGTGACGACGCCGTATTCCTCACCTGGGGACCCGACGATATGCCGATGCTGTTTGACAACCTGCGCGCCAACAAGCTAAGCTACACCTTCCTCGACAAATACTACGATATGCAGCCGATGTTCAACCGCGAAACGGACGGCGAAAAGCGCCAAAGATCGCTGGAGTACGCGATGGAGTATTTCGGCATTGAGATGACGCTTCCCGCGCACGACGCGCTCAACGACGCGCTCTTTACCGCGCGCGTGGCACAAAGATTGAACATTGCCGAGGGCATTCGCGCCGCCGACGCGGCGACGGGCGAATACTTATACGAGGCGTTGCTTGGCGACGCCGATTCGGGAGAGCGTGGATTTCCCACCGTGGAAAAGGCGCTCGCATCGCCTGAATTCGCCACTCCCAAATGCCCCTTCTGCGGTAAGCCCCTCACCCAAAAGGAAAGAATGCTTCACGCCAAGGGACAGAAGTATCAGTCGCTTTACGCCTGTGACGAGCACGGAGAGATGATGCTCGCAGGCTCCATCAAGCGCAACATCAACGAAACCTTCCGCCTGCGCGTCATTCTGATGCGTGCGGACGAGGAGCGCCTAACGCGTTACAGAGAAAAGCTCGCAAACGAAAGAGAGTTTCGCCGCGCACACCGCCGTTCTCGCAGAGGCGGACGCCGCGAGGGGACCAAGGCAGAAACGCCCATCGAATCGTGTCCCGAATAAAGAAAAAACCGTGATTTTGTAAACTAGAAATTACAAAATCACGGTTTTTCTTTACGTAAATTATTCGGTTTTTTCTGCGTCGGGAGAGGAAAGCGCGAGGATCTCGCGCGAGAGATCCAAAACGGCGCTCGGTTTGCGGATCTTGTCCACGCACGCCCGCATCTCCTCGCGTCGAGTGCGGTCAAACAAGAGGTCACTGACCGCCTGCTCGAGGGGATATTTTCTCGTGACGGCAACGGCACAGCCCTCACGCGTCAAGAATTCGACGTTGCGATCCTCTTGCCCCGGAATGGGGTCGACGATGACCATTGGGAGCCGACGGGTGAGCGCCTCGCTCGTGGTAAGCCCCCCCGGCTTTGAAACGATCAGATCGGACGCGTCCATCAAAAGCGGAACGTCGTCGGTAAAGCCAAGGGCGAGCACCTGCTTTTTCCAAGTGCGCGACAAAATGCGCTTGCGTACTCTTTCGTTCGTGCCGCAGGCAACGATGACCTGAACGTCGGCATCCAGGCTGTCAAGACACCGAAGCACACGCTCCATATGTCCGTAGCCCATCGAGCCACTCATCATAAGCAGGGTAGGGGTGTCGGGAGAAAGTCCCAAAATGCGTCTTGCCTCTTCCTTCTCCACGGTGACGGAGAACTTGGGGTGTACGGGAATTCCAAAGGGGCGGATCTGCGCGTCGGTAAAGCCCTTTTTATAGGCAAGCGGCGCGATCCCCTCGCAGGGGATGATCAGGCGGTCAAGGCGAAGCGCCTCTTCCCAATAGGGGTGCATCGTAAAGTCGGTGACGACCGCCACCATCTTGGCGCGAAAGCCGTGGCGCTCCTTGGTGATGTCAAGGATCCTTGCGGCAAAGGGGTGGGTACAAACCACGACGTCGGGGTCGTAGGCGTCTATGACGCGCTTGAATTTCTTGGCAAGCGCGCGCCCCGAAAAGCGAATGAGCGATTTGCGGTAGGAGTTGCCGCGCCGATGCTCAACGATGCGATATGCGATGCCGTAACCGTGCTTCAAGTACGAGGACGCTAACACATAGCCCTTGGCGACGAGGTGATACATAAAGCGCCCTGAGGTGCGGTAGGCGTCAACGATTTTCGTTTGTGCGCCCAGCTTCTCAAGGGAGTGTGCGATCGCCTTGGCAGTTGCGTTGTGTCCTTCTCCCGCGGTGACGGAAAAGAGCAAAACCTTCATAGGCTCCCTTTCTCTAAAAAAATTAGCGTGAAGTCTTGAAAAATACTTAGAATTGTTATATAATAATAAAAATAAGACAAGCAAACGGAGTCTTTACATTCCGCAGGGACATTATACACCATTTTCGACAAAAAATCAAGTAGGGGACGGAAAATCCCATACCCGACGGAAAAAGGAGAGAAGACCTTTATGGAAACCATTTATACGATCCCCATCAACGAGGTCTTTGATCTCCTCACATCCGAGGGGGCGCCCTGCGAGTGCCCCGTGTGCCGCCTAGAGGGACGGCTTGAGGAAAACGAGCTTGACCTCATTCTCGGCGCGTCGATGATGGAGCCCGCCATTCGCATTAAGACCAACGCCGAGGGCTTTTGCAGAGATCACTACAAAAAGATGCTCGGTATGAAGAACCGCCTTGGGCTTGCCTTGATGCTGGAGAGCCATCTTGACGACGTGAAAAAGCGGCTCTCGCCCTCCCCCCTTGCCGCCTTGACGGGCAAGCGTGCGGAGCGATTCTCGTCGGCAATCGAAGAGATGGAGTCCTCGTGCTACATCTGCGGCAAGATGTCCTTCCATATGGACCGTTCGCTTCGCAATCTTGCGGCACTGTATGCGGTGGACGACGCCTTCCGCAAAAAGTTCACGGCAGCCCCCGCCCTTTGTCTTCCGCACGCGCGTGCGCTCTGCGTGGCAGCGAAAAAGGAGCTTTCGGGCAAGGAGCTTGCCGCCTTCACGGGGGACGTGATGGCGCTCGCGCATCGCTATTTGGACGCGCTTTCCGAGGACGTGAGCTTCTTCTGCAAGAAATTTGACTACCGATACGCCGACGAGCCTTGGGGCAACGCCAAGGACGCACCCATCCGTGCGGCGGCGTTTTTAACGGGCGATCCCAAGGGGGAAAAATAAAACGCCCAAACTGAAAGAAAGGAACTATGCTATGATCATCGAGAGCCTTGATATCCGCCGTTTCGGCAAGCTTTCCGATTTCAAAGCGACCTTTGACCGCGGCTTTAACTTGATCGAGGGGGCGGCAGAGTCGGGAAAAAGCACCCTCGTCGCCTTTATCGTATATATGCTGTACGGCTTTCCCGAGGGGGAAAGAGAAGCCTTTACCGAGCGAGAGCATCGCACGCCTTGGGAAAATCACGGCGTTGCGGGCAGTGTGGTGTTTTCCGCGGCGGGGATAAGATACCGCGTGGAGCGCACGAGTGACGCCACCGAAAGAGGCTTCCGCGATACCTACGCGCTTTACAACTTAGAAACGGGGCTTCCCGAGGACGGCGAGCTTTCCCCCGGCGAGCGCTTTTTGGGCGTCGGTCGGGAGAGCTTTGTGGATACGGCGCTCCTTTCCGACGTGCGCCGCGGCGGCGTTTCGCCCGAAAAGACGGCGGACGCCATTGAAAACATCCTTTTCTCGGGTGAGGAGCGCATCTCCTCGGTCCGCGCCGCACAAGCCTTAAGAGAAGCGGCGTCGGCGCTTTCCTCGCAGGACGGGGCATCGGGTGCCGTGTCCGTGCTTATGAAGGAAAACGATCGCCAAAAGGAAGCGCTTGCACAAGCCACCGCAAGAGAGCGCTTGCACTACGAGCGCGAGGAAGAGCTGTTTCTCACGCGCAAAAAGATCGAAGAAGCCGAGGCGGAGATCGAGAAGTTCTCCCGCTTAGAAACCAATTACTATAATGCCCTGATGATCGAGGATTATGACCGCTTGCACGCGCTTGAGGACGCAAGCGGCGGGCGCGTTGCCGCCATCCGAGCGCACGAGGACGCCTATCGCGTAAAGGATTTTCTTCCCGATAGAAGCTATCTTTCCGCCCTGCTTGACGCAAAGAGCGAGGCGCAAAGCGCAGAGAGGGAAGCGACCGACGCCGAGGACGCCTACACCGCCCTTCCCGAAGGACGCCTAGCCCTCACCGAGGACGAGCGCTTTTTGATGGACGGCGTGGACGGCGCACAGGGCGAGAGCACCTTGCGCGCAGGCGCGCGCAGCGCGCTCAAAAAAGCCGTTACGCTCTTTTCGCTTTCGGTGCTTTTGGGCGTACTCTTCCTCTTCTTTAGCGTATCCTTCGGTATTTTTATCGCCAAGGGCTCGTCTGCGGCGGTCTTTGGTGTTTTAGCCGTCCTTTCGCTCGGCGGCTTCGTTTTGCTTCTCGTGGAAGGCTTGCGCGCACGCCACCGCCTCATCGGGCTTTACGGCGTATGCGGTGCCAAGGGACGCGAGGAGTTTGACAAGCGCCTAAGAACGGCGGCAGAGGCAAAGATTCGCTTAGCGCAAGCCACGGCGGAAAAGGAACGGGCGGCGATCCGTCTTTCCCGCGCCAAGGAGCGCGCGGCGCTGGCTTCCAAGGTGCTTTCCGACACGCTTTTGCGTTGGGGCATCGCGCTTGACCGCACGCGCACCGAGGAGCAGATCGAGGCGACTGCCGCACGCGCCGAGCAGTTCCTTTCGGAAAACGAGCGTCTTACCGCCGAGCATCGCGCGGCAGAGGCTGAGGTGCAGGCGTTAAGACAAAAGCTAAAGGATGAAAACGAGATCGCCGTGCGCGCACGCGTTGCGCCCGACGACAGAAAACGCTATCGCAATCAAAACGCCAAGGACCTGCGCCGCGGCGTTGAGCTGTATACCGAGCGTCTGCGGACGCTTCGCGCCACCGAGCGCGCCCTGCTTGACGCGCTTGCCGCGGAAGAGCACGGAGAAAGCCTTGCCGCCATTGCAGAGCGCATTTTGGCACTTGAGGGGCGCATCGCGCTCCTTTCCGAGCAAGCCGAGATTCTCTCCGAGGCAAGAGAGGCGATCGAGGGCGGAGAAGCGCGCTTGCGCGCGGAGATCTCGCCCCGCCTGAGCCTTGACGCTTGCCGCTTCCTTTACGAGATGACCGACGGAAAGTACAGCGAGCTTTCCGTTGCGGGCGATTTTGCCTTAAGCTACGACGAGGGCGAGGGAGAGCGAACGGTCGCCTTCCTCAGTCACAGCACCGAGGACCTTGCCTATTACGCGCTTCGTCTTTCGCTTTTGGGCTTGACCTATAAGGAAACGCCCCCCGTATGCTTTGACGGCTGCACGGCAAGGCAGGACGACGAGCGTGCGCTCTCCTTCCTGCGTGCGGTGAGAACCTTGACCGAGGAAGGAAAGCAATGCCTCTTCTTCTCATCGGGCAAGCGAGAGGGCGAGCTTGTGAAGAGTGTGTTCTCCTCGTATCGCCACGTAAAAATGCCCGTCTAAAGAGGCAACCCAAAAACGACGAAAGGAGTCCTTTGCGCTATGAGCAAGCGTATTTTGGTGGTCAGCTCCGCCAATATGGATATTACTCTTCCCGTGCTACGGCTTCCCGAGGCGGGTGAAACGCTCCCCTGCGAGGGCGCGGTTTCGTACAGCCCCGGCGGTAAGGGTGCCAATTCTGCGGTAACGCTTTCAAACCTCGGCGCCGAAACGGTGCTTTGTGCGCGCATCGGCAGGGACCCCCACGGAGAAACGCTTTACGATTACTACAAGGAACGGGGTATTGACGTCGGTCACCTCGTCATTGACAAGGACCACGCGACGGGATGTGCCGTGATCCTTTTAGACCCGCGGGCGGAAAACCGCATTCTTTGCTATCCCGGCGCCAACCGCTATTTGAGTGGGAGCGATGCCGAGGACGCATTCCTCTCCTGCCCCGACGCGCTCTACGTGCAGATGGAGATCGGTCAGGACGCCATTTTGTCGGCGGCGAATTACGCCTACCGCCACGAGATCCCCATTTTTCTCGATGCGGGTCCCGCGCGCCCCGATTTTCCTCTAGAGAGCTTGCCGCCCGTGACGGTGTTTTCCCCCAACGAGGTGGAAACCGAGCTTTATACGGGCATCACGCTGACGGGCACGGACAGTATGCTTGCCGCATCAATGGAGCTTTTCCGCCGCGTGCGTGCGGAATATATCGTCATTAAGTTAGGCGACCGCGGCGCCTTCGTTTGCAACGGCAGACACTTTAAATTTATTACCGCCTTTCCCGTGCGCGCCGTGGATACCACCGCGGCGGGCGACGCCTTTACTGCCGCGCTCACGCTCCGTTATCTCGAAAACGGCGGCGATATCAACGACGCCGTCAAGTACGGCTGTGCGGCGGGTGCCATCACCGTTACGCGCGCAGGTGCGGCGTATTCGGTGCCCAAGAGCCGCGAGGAGATCGAGGAATTCCTTTCGCAGAAAGAGGCGGACCTTTGACGGAACATAAGATTAAATGTCTTGCCGTGACGGGTGCGACCGCCAGCGGAAAAACGGCGCTTGCCATCGCACTTGCCGAACGCTTGAACGGTGAGATCATCTCCTGCGACTCGATGCAGGTGTATCGCGGAATGGACATCGGCACTGCCAAGGCGACACCCGAGGAGCAGGCAAGAGTAAAGCACCACCTAATTGATATTTTAGACCCGACGGAGTCTTTTTCCGCCGCCGAGTACGCCGCCCTCGCCGAGCGTGCGGTGTGCGACATTCACGCGCGCGGACGGGTGCCCATCTTTTGCGGGGGCACGGGGCTCTACCTTGAGGCAGTCCGCACGGCGCGCCACGGCACGCCGATAGAGAGCGACGAGGGCTTCCGCGCCGAAATGCTCGCGCTTGCCGAGAGAGAGGGAAACGAGGCGCTCCATTCGCGTCTTGCCGCCGTAGACCCTGCGTCGGCGCAAGCCATTCACAAAAACAACGTCAAGCGCGTCATTCGCGCGCTTGAGATCTACCACACCACGGGCAAGCCAAAAAGCGAGGGGGATACTTTGGCGTGTGCGGAAAACCCGCGCCTCTCGATATGCAATCTCTTCCTCGATTTTTCCGACCGTGCGCTTCTTTACAGCCGCATCGACGCCCGCGTCGACCAAATGAAAAGGGCGGGACTCTTTGAGGAAACGGAGCGCTTGCTTTCTGCGGGAAAGCTCGTAGCGGGCACGACGGCAGCCGCCGCCATCGGGTACAAGGAATGCCTTGCCGCCATTCGGGGCGACGCTACGAGAAGCGAAGCGCTGGAAACGCTCAAAAACGCGACGCACCATTACGCAAAGCGGCAAAAAACCTGGTTTTCCGCCAAACCCCACGTCCGCATTCTCGCAGACGAGGACGGACGGATGCGCCCGACGGACGCTGTAGTGTCCGAGGCGCTTGATATCGCACGAGGCTATCTTAATACAGACACCGAAAAGGAGAAAAAATGAAAGCGTCAGAGCTGATCTTGAAAATTGAGGGCGGCGCACTCGCCGCGTATGCACACATCTACGGGGACCTTGCAGACCAAAAGGCGCGCTACGTGGGTGCGATCCGTGAATTTATTGCGCTTTACGGCGACAGAGAGGCGTTCCTCTTCTCCGTCCCCGGCCGCACCGAGGTCGAGGGCAACCACACCGACCACAACCACGGATGCGTGCTTGCCGCCGCCATTGACCGCGATATTATCGCCGTGGCTTCTCCCACGGACGACGGCGTCATCCGCGTAAAGAGTGAGGGCTATCCCGAGGATACGGTTTCGCTTGCCGATTGCGGCGATCCTAAGAATTTTGCCGATTTCTCGTCTGCGTCCCTGATTGCGGGCACGGTGGGCGGCTTCTTGAACGGGGGACACAAGGTGGGCGGCTTCGTCGCCTACACCGCAAACCGCGTGCTAAAGGGCTCGGGGCTTTCGTCCTCTGCCGCGTTTGAGGTAATGATCGGCAACATTATGAGCCATCTTTACAACGGCGGCACCGTCGCAAACGAGGAGCTTGCCAAGATCGCGCAGTTCGCCGAGAATGCATATTTCGGCAAGCCCTGCGGACTTATGGACCAAATGGCGTGCGCGGTGGGCGGCTTCGTGTACATCGATTTTGAAGACCCGCGTGAGCCTGTGATCGAGCCCATCCCCTTCTCCCTTTCGGATGCGGGATTCGTGCTTTGCATTTTGAACACGGGCGGCAACCACGCCGACCTCAACGAGGACTATGCCTCGGTGCCCGCCGAAATGAAGCGCGTGGCAAATTATTTCGGCAAAGAGGTGCTAAGAGGTATCACCGAAGCGGACCTCATTGCAAACGCGCCCGTTCTTCGCAAGACGGTGGGCGACCGCGCCCTGCTCCGCGCCTTGCACTTCGTGCGTGAGAACGCACGCGTCGTGAAAACGGCAGAGGCACTTAAGGCGGGAAATATCGACGCGTTCCTTGCGGGCGTTATCGCCTCGGGCGACTCCTCGTACAAGTATTTGCAAAACGTATATACCGTGAAGAACGTGGGTGAGCAGGGGCTCTCTCTCGCTCTCGCGATTGCTGAGGGGCTCCTCGCGGGGCGCGGCTGTGCCTATCGCGTACACGGCGGCGGCTTTGCGGGCACGACGCAGGCGTTCGTTCGCCGCGAGCTTGCCGAGGACTATAAGGCGGTCACCGACAGCGTCTTTGGCGAGGGGGCGTGTATGACGCTCTCTATCCGTCCCTTGGGCGCAATTCGTATCGACGTGTAAAACATCATAAAGAAAAGGATATAAGGCTATGGCAACCAAGAAGAAAGCAACGGAAAACGACATCTCCCTTGACAAAAAGGCGGCGCTTGAAACCGCCATCTCTCGCATCGAAAGAGAGTACGGCAAGGGCACCATTATGAAGCTCGGCGAAAACACCAAGATGAACGTGTCGGCGGTGTCGACGGGTTCTATCTCGCTTGACCTTGCCCTCGGCATCGGCGGTGTACCGCGCGGAAGAATCATTGAGATCTACGGTCCCGAATCCTCGGGTAAGACCACCGTGGCACTCCACGTTGTGGCAGAGGTGCAAAAGCTGGGTGGCGAGGCGGCGTTCATTGACGCAGAGCACGCGCTTGACCCTGTGTATGCAAAAAATCTTGGCGTCGACATCAACAATCTTCTCGTGTCTCAGCCCGATTCGGGTGAGCAGGCGCTGGAGATCGCAGACGCGCTCGTGCATTCGGGCGCCATTGACGCGATCGTTGTGGACTCGGTTGCGGCACTCACGCCTCAGCAGGAGATCGACGGCGATATGGGCGCCGCACACGTTGGTCTGCAAGCGCGACTGATGTCCCAAGCGATGCGTAAGCTCTCCTCGTCCATCTCCAAATCCAACTGCGTTGTCATTTTCATCAACCAGCTCCGTGAGAAGGTGGGCATTGCGTACGGCAACCCCGAGGTGACCCCCGGCGGTCGCGCGCTCAAGTTCTATTCGTCCGTCCGCATCGAGATCCGCAAAAAAGAGGTTCTCAAGGACGGAAGCGACATCTACGGCAACCACGTGCTTTGCAAGGTGGTAAAGAACAAGGTGGCGCCCCCCTTCAAGACTGCCGAGTTTGATATTCTCTACGGCAAGGGCATCTCCAAGATGAGCGAGCTTTGCGATATGGGTGTGAATATGGGCATTCTCGAAAAGAGTGGCTCGTGGTTCTCCTACGACGGTCAGCGCATCGGTCAGGGACGCGACAAGGCGGTCGCCTACCTAGAAGAAAATCCCGCCATTGCCGCCAAGATCGAGGAAGGCATCCGCAAGCTGGCAGCATCGGGCGATCTCGGCGAGAGCTTCGAGCTTGACGAAGAATTTGACCTTTCGGGTCTTGACGAGGAGTAATCCCTCGTGAAGGCAAGTGTGGAACGCGTGCAGGCGGTGCGGAGCGATACGGAGATATTGCTCACCCTCACCGTCCTCGCGTGCGCGCCGCGCACGCATACCTACCGCGTGACCAAGGAAGGCTATTTGCAGGCGGGAAGCCCCGAGGAAGGGGACACGCTGGATGAGGGTACGCTTGCACTTTTGATCGGCGAAGAGGATGCGCGCCTAGCGTATAGCCGCGCCGTCAAGATCCTAGCGTCGGGCGATAACACCAAAAAGGCGCTTTTACGCAAGCTGTGCGAGCGCGGCTTTCTGCGCGAGAGCGCGATGGACGCCGTGGAGAAGCTCGCAAGGGATGGCTATATCCGCGAGCAAGAGCTTCTTTTGCGTCAGCTCGGCATTTACGCCAAGCGTCTGTGGGGACCGAAAAAATTTATGCCCGCCCTGCTTGAAAAGGGCTTTGAGCGCGACTTGATCCAAAACGCGCTCGTCCGTGCCAAGGACGAGGGAATATACGACCCCGACGCGGTCAAGAAAGCGCTTCTTGACGCACTTCCCACGGACGACGCCGTGCAACGCCGCGCGTGGCTTTATAAGCACGGATTTTAAACCGAAATTTCACGAGAGGAGAAAGGGAAAATGGATGAAAAACGCCGCCGCTTGCAGCGCGTAGCACTTCTTTGCGCGCTTCTTTTGCTCGTGGGCACCTTTCTCTCCTTCTTTATCGCGCCGCACATTGCGGACGCCTGCACGCGCCGCGCCCTCGGGCTTCCCGATGACGCCTTTGTGACCGACACGGCAAGAACGAGTTGGATCTACGTGGATGAGGACGGAAACGCGACGCTCTACGGGGATAAGATGGTGGGGCTCAAAACGCTCCGCATCCCCAGCGCCGTCAACGGCATCGCGGTCAAAAAGGTGCAAGTGGTAAAGAGCACGTCGTCGAGCGTGGAAAAAATGATTTTTCCCCCGACCTTTGCACCAACGGGGTATGCGATAAACTTGCGTGTTTGGGAAAACGTAAAAACTGCCGTCTTCTCGGAAGGAGTCGAGGATCTAACACGGTTATCACTCGTTTCGCTCCCAAACCTTGAAGAGGTGTATCTCCCCAAAACTATTCAAAAATTTCCCTGGACCTTTATAACTCCGGGAGCAGAGGTCACACTGTACTACGCCGGTTCGGAGGAAGAGTGGCTTGGCTTAGGAAACATTGCAAGGCGACTTTCCAAAGAATATACGATGGTCTACAACACCCCCGTTTCTACCGCGTACGAATAAATGTAAATTTTCTGTAAACCCCCTTTACAGAAATCCTTTTCCATAGTATAATAAATCCCGTGCGACCCTTGGCACGGTGGATGGCGCTTCACCCGTCCGTCCTCTGAGTCTTGGGCGAAATAAGAACAGAAAGGTGAAACATTATGATCAGCAAGGAAACCAAAGCGGCTCTCATCGAGACCTACAAGACCGGCGAGCGCGATACGGGCTCTCCCGAGGTTCAGGTTGCCATTCTCACCGAGAGAATCAACACCCTGACCGAGCATCTGAAGAAGAATCCTAAGGATTTCCACTCTCAGAGAGGTCTTTCCCAGATGGTTGGCCACAGAAAGAAGCTTCTCGCTTATCTTGCAAAGAAGGATATCGAAAGATATCGTGCTATCATTGCAAAGCTTGGCTTGAGAAAGTAATTCCCGCGCAATCCCTCGTTGTGCGTGTCCGCTTTCTCGGGCACGCACAAGGACGGCGGGCAGGGAAGGTAGCAGTTCATATGCGCCAAAGGCTTTGACGCGTATGAAGTGCTATGTCCTCTGTTCGCCTGTTTTTTCGTAAAAACAAGAACAATCACAGAAAGGAATAAAGAAAGATGTTTGAAAACTACAAAGTATTTGAGTACACCTATGCAGGCAGACCCCTCAAGATCGAGGTCGGCAAGGTCGCAGGTCTTGCCAACGGCTCTTGTATGATCTCCTACGGTGAAACCGTGATCCTCGCTTGTGCAACCGCATCTGCCGCACCCCGTGACGGCATTGATTTTCTTCCCCTGTCGGTAGACTACGACGAGAAGATGTACGCTGTGGGCAAGATCCCCGGCGGTTACCTGAAGCGCGAGGGCAAGCCCTCGGAAAAGGCGGTGCTCACCAGCCGTGTGATCGACCGTCCCGTGCGTCCTCTCTTCCCGAAGGACCTTCGCAACGACGTTGCACTCTCCCTCACCGTAATGTCGGTTGACCCCGACTGCTCGCCCGAGATCACCGCAATGATCGGTGCATCTGTTGCCCTCTCCATCTCCGACATTCCGTGGAACGGCCCCATCGGCGGCGCGTTTATGGGTCTTGTAGACGGTGAGATCGTTGTCAACCCCACCGCCGAGCAGCGCAAGAAGAGCGACCTTGAGCTTACCGTTGCCGCTTCCGCAGGCAAGGTGGTTATGATCGAGGCAGGCGCAAACGAGGTAGACGACGACACGATGTTTGCCGCTATTATGAAGGCACACGAGGTCATCAAGGACCTGCTCGTATTTATCGACGGCATCGTTAAAGAGGTGGGCAAGCCCAAGTTCTCCTATCCCTCTTGCGAGCTGGATCACGAGATGTTCGACGAGATCTTCGCTTATTGCGAAGCGCGCGTGATGGAAGCACTCGACACCGACGACAAGAACGTCCGTGACGCAAAGATGCAGCCCATCGAAGAGGACATCAAGGCAACCTTCCTTGAGAAGTATCCCGATCTCTCCGTTCAGCTTCCCGAGCTGATCTACAAGATTCAGAAGAAGATCGTTCGCCGTTGGCTCATCAACGACAAGAAGCGCGTTGACGGCCGCCGTATGGACGAGATCCGTCCTCTTGCCGCTGAGGTTGGCATTCTGCCCCGCACCCACGGCACGGGTCTTTTCACCCGCGGACAGACCCAGGTTCTGACCATCGCTACCCTCGGCACGCTTTCCGAGGCACAGAAGCTTGACGGTCTTGACGATGAGGACTCCAAGCGCTATATGCACCATTACAATATGCCCGGCTACTCTACGGGTGAAGCCAAGGCAATGAGAAGCCCCGGTCGCCGCGAGATCGGTCACGGCGCGCTTGCAGAGCGCTCGCTCGTTCCCGTGCTTCCCAGCCCCGAGGAGTTCCCCTATGCCATCCGCCTTGTTTCTGAGGTCGTTTCCTCGAACGGTTCTACCTCGCAGGCTTCTGTCTGCGGCTCGACCCTTGCTCTGATGGATGCAGGCGTGCCGATCAAGGCTCCCGTTGCAGGTATCTCCTGCGGTCTGATCACCGAGGATGACGGCTCTTGGACCACGATGATCGACATCCAGGGTCTTGAGGACTTCTACGGCGATATGGACTTCAAGGTAGCAGGTACGCACAAGGGTATCACCTCCATCCAGATGGACCTTAAGATCGACGGTCTTACCCCCGAGATCATTCGCGAGGCACTTGCTACCACCCACCGCGGACGCGATTATATCATTGATGATATCATTCTCGCTGCTATCGACGCACCGAGAGCCGATGTTTCCAAGTATGCTCCCAAGATGATCAGTATGAAGATCAACCCCGACAAGATCCGTGAGGTCATCGGTTCGGGCGGTAAAGTCATTCAGAAGATCGTTGCCGATACGGGTGCGAAGATCGACATCGAGGACGACGGCTCCGTATTCATCGCCGCCGTTGACCGCGACAGCGCAGACCGCGCGAAGGCGATCATCGACGCCATCGTCTTTGGGCCTGAGGTCGGCGTAACCTACGACGGTGTCGTTACCCGCATCATTCCCATCGGCGCATTCGTTGAGTATGCTCCCGGCAAAGAGGGTATGGTTCACATCTCCAAGCTCGCTCCCACCCGCACCGAGAAGTGCGAGGACGTCGTTTCCGTCGGTCAGGCGGTACGCGTGAAGTTCCTTGGAACGGACGAGAAGGGACGCCAGAATTTGTCTATGAAGGACGCTGATAAATAATTTGGCTGAAAAATTTCGGTGATCTCGTCCGTTCGCGCCGCTCGCAGTATGGTATACAGCTTCGCTTGCGAGCGAACGACCTCCCTCAAAATTTTCCTAGCCAAACGGCAAAAGGCAGTTGCGATGCAACTGCCTTTTGCAAGAAAAGAGTTTTTTAATTGAATATGGAGGTGTACTCAAGTGGCCGAAGAGATCAGTCTTGAAAACTGAGAGGTCGGTGCTGAGCCGGCGCGGGGGTTCAACTCCCTCCACCTCCGCCAAAAGAGGACCGCCGAGAGGCGGTTCTTTTATTTTTTGCCTTTGGTTTTTCTTTTGGTTGCCTCAAAGCTCACGTTCACGAGGAACTGCACGACATCTGTGGGTGCATCGGGAAGAAGCACCGAGATCCAGTGGAGCTTATTCATATGGTAAGCAGGGTGGACACCGTCGGCGACGCCGAACGACCCGAACATCTCGGTCGGGAGCTTGAGATTGACAACATCAATCACCTCGCCACTGTCAAACCCGAACTTGCGGCGGGATACGCGCATCACGAGCGCATACCACTTGCGATTTTCTGTGTGCCTGAGCACCGCCGTTTCCAAAAAATCGTCAAACGGATAGTCGGGCGGCGTGCCGTAGGTGTTGAGGCAGTGTTCAATAAATTCTTGTTTTGTCATTGCTTAAGAGGAAGCGATGAGGTTGCCTTTTTCGTCGTATTCTTCAAAGGAAACGAGCTCGCCTGTGGCGGTGTTGTAAATCTTCATAGACTTTTGCCTTGCATTGGGATGGTAGAGGACCTCGTCTACAATGCGGTCGCTGTCGCCTAGGTAGCGCGTGCTGCTTTTGCGCGTGCCGTCCTCGTAGTATTCTTGGACGCAGGTGCGGACGAGCTCACCGTCTTCGTTGTAATCAAGGCTTCCGATCTCTTGCCCTGCCTCGTTGTAGCTGTAAACGGAGTAAAAGGAGTGGGTAAAAGGGGTGCCATAGTAGTAGTCTGCTCGCGCGATCTTGCCCGCGTCGTTGTAGGTGAGGACCTCTTTGTAGCCGCCTTGGATTTCAGTGGAAATGAAGGTTCTTTGCGTGCACTTCCCTTGGTCGTTGTACGCATAGAGATAGGTGTATTCGAGCGTGCCGTCGGCATCGTGGTGTTCTTCCTCAATGCAGTTGCCGTTTGCATCGTAGGAATAGGTGATGTATTGCGTTATTTCATCCCCGTAATAGCCTGTTTCCTTGACGCAGTTGTTCTTGTCGTCATATTCGTAAAGGGTGTGCGACAAAAGCGTGTCATCGGGAGAGAAGGATTCTTTCTTGATTCGATTTCCCTTTTCATCGTATTGATGGAGCGTGCGAGTTTTTAACGCGCCGTCGCTTCTATAGTTATATGCCGAGAGCAGCACACCGTTTTTATCGTAGTAATAATCCGTTGTGCCTTCAAGCTCGCCGCAGTTGTAGAGAATCTTCTTTATGCGGAGATCCTTTTTGTTATACAGAGAAACGGTGCGATAATTCGCCTGGATCTCAAGCTCCGAGCGAAAGCACGCGCCGCACTTGCACTTGTATTCGTCGTCAAGAGTATGCTTTTCCTTGTTTTCGTTGTCGGGAGTGAAGCAGATGGAACAAGCCTTGACGTGCTCGTGGTCGGTGTGGGTGTACACTGTGAAGCTATGCTCGCCAACCTCTCGTACCTCTTCGCAATCGTTGCAGAGGGCGTCGCACGCGTTGTCGTACGTATGCTCGCAGGGCGTAGTGCTGCAAGCGGTGAAGAGAGCGCAAAGCGCAAAAAGGAAAAGGCAAAGCGTGATGGCTTTTTTCATAATTTTTGTACCCTCTATCGTGATATACTGTGAAACCGAGCCTCGGAAAGCTCTTTCCATATTTATTGTAACATATCTTTGGGCGATGTGCAACGCTGTTTGCAAAAATAATAAGGATTTTTTACAAAACGGTATTGGGCGTGCGGCGCGTTGACATTCGCGGTTTTTTGTGATATTATAAAAGCGGAAGAACAAAATTCCGAAAAAGGAGCGAGGATATGAGCGCGGAAAAGGATTTTTGGATCAGAGGCAGTAATCTGCAAAAATACAAGGGCGCAGGCGGGGAAGTTGTGATCCCCGACGGCATTAAAAAGATCAAGAAGGACGCGTTTCGCGGCTGTACGGGTCTTGCCTCGGTCGTTGTTCCCGCAGGGGTGAGGGAGATCGAGGAATACGCATTTTTCGGTTGCACGGATCTGAAGGAGATTACGCTTCCCGAGGGGCTTGAAACGATTGGGGACGGCGTGTTTCGAGAGTGTAAGAGCATCACGCATTTGACGGTCCCCGCGAGTGTAACGAGCGTTGGACGCGGTGCGTTTGAGGACTGCGCGGCGCTTGCGTCGGTCGAGCTTCCCGACACGCTCAACTGTTACAATCCGTCTTTGTTCGCGCGGTGCGTATCGCTCGTTTCGATCAAGATCCCCACGCGCACGTGGAAGATCGGATGGAGCTCGTTCCGCGGTTGTGTGAGCCTTAAGGAGATCGTGCTTCCCAAGAACATTGAGAAGCTCGACGGATATGCGTTTGCCGACTGCACGAGCCTCACTTCGATCACCCTACCCAAGGGGCTTGACCGGATTGAGTACAGTGCGTTTGAGGGGTGTACGAGCCTTGTGGACGTCGTGCTTCCAGAGAGCGTTAGAGTGATCGAGCAAGGGGTGTTTAAGGGGTGCAGAAGACTTGCGTCCGTTGCGCTTCCTGCGAGAATCAAGGAAATTTCCGACAGCACCTTTGAGGGCTGTCGAGGGCTGAAGGAAATTACGCTCCCTGCGGGGTTAGCGCATATCCGACACAGCGCATTTAAGGGCTGCGTTGGGCTAAGATCCGTTTCGCTTCCCGAGGGCTTGCAGGGCTTTTACCCGTACGCGTTTTCCGCTTGTGCGGGGCTTAAGAGCGTGACGATGCCCGACAGTGTGTGCGATATGTGGGGAAACGTGTTTGAGGGCTGCGTGGGTCTTACCACCGTCGAGCTTTCCTACCGATTGGGCAGTATCCCCAAAGCGACCTTTTTGAATTGCTCGGATCTTTCTTCCGTTTATATCCCGAAGAGCGTGAAGCGCATTGAAAAGGACGCGTTTTTGGGCTGCGATCGCTTGCGCGACATCTATTACGCGGGCAGTCGCGATGCGTGGGATGCCGTCTTGAAGTCGGATGCGTGTATTCCCGCAGAGGCGACCGTGCATACGAACCACGCGAAGGAAACTGTGGTCGACGGTTGTGTCTGTTCCGAGGGTGCGCTCGTGCGATACGAGGGCGACGGTACCGTTGCCATTCCCAATGGCGTCACGAGCATTGCGGACGGCGCGTTTGCGGGACACGGGGAGATCAAAAGCATCTCTGTGCCGAGCCATATTTACAGCATCGGGTGCGAGGCGTTTCGCGGCTGCACGGGGCTCGTTTCGGTTGAGATCGCCAAGAGCGTGAGAAGCATCGGCAAGGACGCATTCTTGGACTGCGAGAGCCTCACGGACGTGTATTTCAAGGGAATCGCGCGCGAATGGGATGCGCTTGGTTGTGCGCTTCCCGCGGGGGCGCGCTTCCGTTGTGAGGAAGAGCTGTTTTCCGTACGGGATATCCACGGCACCCGCATATCCGTCAAGGAGTCCCTTTTCCTGCCTGCTCTAGAGGCATTGAAGGGATATTTGCTTAAGATTTCGGGCGAATACTATTCGAGCTACGACAACAGCGACGACGAAAGAGCAAGCTGCTCGGAGAGCCGCTCTTCCTTTGTCAAATACGCAAAAATTGACGCGTACAAAGACAAGGACGCGCTTTTGTGGGGTGACGGCGCGTTTCGGGGCGTTGCCTTTACGGTGCGCGCAGGCTATGAAGAGAGTCTACACAGGTTTTTGTTTGACGGAAGCGTATGCGAGAGTATGCGCTTGGGGTACAGCGCGTCCCACAGCGCGCGCTACACCTACGTTGAGCGCGTTACGCTCGTCAAGAAGGGCGAGGACGGCGCACCCGAAGAGGGTGGATACGTGAACTTCAGTCCGAGCGAAACGAACCCTGATTTATAATCAAAAAGCACCCGAGAGGGTGCTTTTTTTGTGGGAAAGGCGTCCCTTTCGCGCGTTGCGGCAAGAGTTTTTGGCTGTTTTTTGTTGACAAATCAACAAAATTATGGTATGATAAGTCTGTTAAAATCTATCATTTCAACCGAAAGGAATCGGATATGGAGCTTAAGGGAAAGAAAATCGCGTTTTTGGGCGACAGCATTACCGAGGGATCGGGCGTTCTCGATCTTTCTAACCGCTACGACAACCGCCTTTTCAGAATGTGCGGACTTTCTGCGGCCTTTAATTACGGCATTGGCGGCACGCGCTTCGCGCATCAGAGCCGTCCGAGCGAAAAGCCGCGCTACGACCTTTGCTTTTCGGGGCGCGTATATGACCTTGACAAGAGCGCGGACATCATTGTCGTTTACGGCGGCACCAACGATTACGGACACGGTGACGCGCCCTTTGGAACGCTTGCCGATACGACGCCCGCAACCTTCTGCGGTGCGGTACGCTTTTTGATGACGACACTGCGAGAGGAATATCCCGCGGCGACTGTCGTTTTCCTTGCGCCTGCAAGACGCTACGGGGACGAAGCCGTTTCCCACCAGCGTGCGGGCGATCCTGAGGCAAAGCCTCTTATTTGCTACGTAGATACCGTTAAAACCATTGCCAAGGAATTTGACATCCCCGTGCTGGACCTTTACCGCGAGCTTGGCATTGACCCGAACTCGGAAGAGGTGCGGGAAAAATACTCCCGTGACGGCTTGCATCTCAACGATGCGGCGCACGCGATCTTGGCGGAAAAGGTAAAAGAACTTTTAGAGTCTATTTGATATGATAGCTGTGCCGCCTTGCTTTTATAGTAGGCGGCACTCTGTTTGGAAAGAAGTGTTTACATATGAAGAGAAAAAAGAAGAAATGGGTGCTGTGGCGCCATAAGTTCTTCAAGTGGCTTTTGCGGGGTGTGCTTACCCTTTTGTGCCGCGTGCGCTACCGTGTGGCGTTGCCGCGCTTTCCTGAGCAGAAGGGCAGACAGTTTCTCATCTTGATGAACCATCAAACGCCCTTTGACCAGTTTTTCGTAACGGCAACCTTCAAGGCGCCCGTTTACTTCGTGGCGACCGAGGATATTTTTTCGCTTGGCTTCCTTTCGCGCGCTCTGAAGTTTTTGGTTGCGCCCATTCCCATCAAGAAGCAGACTGCCGATATGGCGGCGGTGATGAACTGCTTGCGCGTAGCACGCGAGGGCGGCACCGTTGCGATGGCACCCGAGGGAAACCGCACCTATACGGGCAGAACGGAGTATATGAATCCTGCCGTTGCGCCCTTGGCGCGCAAATTAGGGCTTCCCATAGCCCTTTACCGCATTGAGGGCGGATGGGGCGTGCAGCCGCGTTGGGCAAACACCCGCAGAAAGGGAAGGATGCGTGCCTACGTTTCCGACGTGATCGAGCCTGAGGAGATCAAGACGCTCTCGGACGAGGCACTTGCCTTGCGTATTCAAAAGGGGCTTTATGTGGATGATACCGAGGAAAAGGGCACCTTTCGCCATAAAAGACCCGTGGAGTATCTTGAGCGTGCGATCTATGTTTGCCCCTTTTGCGGACTTTCGCATTTTTATAGCGAGGGCGCGCTCTTCCGCTGTGAGAAGTGCGGGCGCACGGTGCGCTATACCGAACGCTTGACCTTTGAGGGGGTGGGCTATGAGCATCCCTTTGCGACGGTTGCCGCGTGGTACGACTATCAAAATGAGTTTATCCGCACGCAGGATCTTTCTGCGTTTGGTGATACGCCCATCTATACCGATTCTGTGTCGCTTTCCGAGGTGATCGTGTACGAGAAAAAGCTACCGCTTGACAAGCGGGCGACGGCGGCGCTCTATTTCGACCGCGTTTGCGTGACACTCTCCACGGGAGAGGTGCTTACGCTTCCGTTTGCGGACGTTTCCGCGATCTCGGCGCTCGGACGCAAAAAGATCAACATATACATCGAAAAAAAGGTCTATCAGCTGGCGGGCGACGATCGCTTCTGCGGCTTGAAATACGTGAATTTTTACTACAAGCACAAAAACGTGCTGAAGGGGGACGAAAATGGAAGCTTTTTGGGGCTCTGACGTTTGGGGACTGTTTGTCCTCGTATCCGTTTTGTTGATTTCCTTGCTGATTGCGAACGCGTTGAAGCGTTCCATTCACGCATTAAAGGTATCTTTGATTCCGACCTCTGTTTTGGCGGGACTTATCATTCTCGTGTTCGTGGGCATTTGGGACGCCATCTTTAAGACGCCCTTCTTTGAAACGCAGGTGTTCGGCGGGCGCGGCTACGCCTATCTTGAAACCATCACCTACCACGCCTTGGCACTTGGCTTTATCGCCTCGACCTTTAAGGGCGGAAAGGGTAAGTTAACGAAGAAGCGCACGGGCGAGATCTTCAATACGGGTGTGACGACGGTTGCGACCTATCTTTTGCAGGGCGTCTTTGGTCTTGGCATCACCCTTGTCGCGTCCTTGGTGCTTTCCGATCTCTTCGCTGCTGCGGGCGTGCTTTTGCCCTTCGGCTACGGACAGGGAACGGGTCAGGCGATGAACTACGGCAATATTTACGAGCTGGAGTATGGCTTTGCGGGCGGTAAGAGCTTTGGTCTTACCATTGCGGCGCTCGGCTTCCTTTCGGCGGCGCTTGGCGGTGTCGTACATCTCAATATCCTTCGCAGAAAAAAGAAAATTGCCGTGTTCGATGAGGATGCGGTGACCGAAAGCGGGGCGATTGAAAAGAAGAACGAGATCCCGATGCAGGGAAGCATTGACAAGCTGACCGTGCAGGTGGCGCTCGTTGCGCTTGCGTATTTGCTCGGGTATCTTCTCATTTACCTGCTTGGGGAGCTTTTGCCCGGTATGCGCTCCACCATCTACGGCTTTAACTTCCTCATCGGTGTTTTGACGGCAACGCTCGTTAAGGTCGTCATCCGCCTTTTGAAGAAAGCACGCTGGATGAAGAAGGAGCACATCAACGACTTTTTGATGACGCGCGTATCGAACGTATGCTTTGACATTATGGTGGTCGCGGGCATCGCCGCTATCCGCCTTGGGCTTCTCGATAAGTATTGGGGCGTGATCGTCATTCTCGGCGTCGTGGGACTCGTCATCACCTATATCTACAACCGCATCGTTGCAAAGGCGCTTTTCCCCGAATACGCCGAGGAGCAGTTCCTTATGATGTACGGTATGATGACGGGAACGGCGTCCACGGGCACCATTCTGCTCCGCGAGATCGACGGTGAGTTTAAAACGCCCGCCGCCGACAATATGGTATATCAGAATTTCCCCGCCATCGCCTTTGGATTCCCGATGATGTTCCTTGCCACCTTTGCACCGGGAAACGAGGTCTTGACGCTGGTCATCTTCGTTTTGTTCTTTGCAGCGCTTAACTTGATTTTGTTCCGCTCTAAAATTTTCAAGAAAAAGACGAAAAAGTAAAGGAGAGTTGACAATGTCCGAGGAAACGAAAAAGGACCCCGAAGCTTGGGAAGATATCTCTTATCCCGAGCAGTGCTACTATTTGGGGTGTGCCAAATATTACGGCCTTGAAGTGGAGAAGGACGAAAAGATGGGGCTTCGGCTACTAGAGGAAGCGGCGACCTTTGAAAATACGGACGCGATCTGTATGCTCATCGGTATTTACAGCGACCCGAAGGACAAAAATGCCGACGAGCGCACGGCAATCAAGTGGAGAGAGCGTTACGTGGACACTTGCCGACACATTTACGGACACACGGACGAGAAAACGCTCATTGCGCTCGGCAACCTTGCTTCTGCCTACGGCAATATGGGCGAATATGAAAAGGCGTGTGCCATCGACGAGCCGCTTTTTGAGCTTCGAAAGGCGCTGTTTCCCGAAACCCACCCCGATACGCTTATCGTGATGGGCAATCTTGCTTTGAACTACAACAAGATGGGCAAAAAGAAGCTCGCGTGTGAGATGGAGGAAAAGCTGCTCGACATCCGCAGGACGCTTCCCGACTGTGACGAGGAAAGCATTCTTTACACGATGAACAATCTTTCTGTGTCTTACAGTGACCTCGGCGAGCACAGACGCGCCTATGAGATGATCGAAAAGGTGTACGAGGGACGCCGCCGCTTGCTCGGCGAGGAGGATCCCGAAACCTTGACCTCGCTTGGCAACCTTGCGGTCGCCGCCGCCGATCTCGGCGAAAACGAGCGCGCCGCCACGCTGATGGAGGAGCTTATAAAGATCCGTACCCGCCTTTTTGGATACGACCATCCCGACACCGCCCTTGCACGCAACAATCTCGCGTACGTGCTTTGCGACCTCGGTGAATATGAGCGTTCGCTTGCTATGCACGAGGAGCTATATGCGCTTCGTGTCGTGCGCCACGGCAAGCGCCACCGCAATACCCTTGCCACGATGAACAATATTGCTACCGTGTACGAGCGCACGGGAAGGTATGAGGAGGCCCTTGCCCGTCACACAGAGGTGCATACGCTGCGCTGTGAGGTGCTTGGCGAGGAGCATCCCTCGTCACTGCTTTCCCGTTATCACATTGCCCGCTGTAAGATGGGGCTTGGAAATTGCACCGAGGCGCTTTCCAATTTGGAAACGCTTTACCCCTTGCGTGCGGAAATCTCGGGAGAGGAAAACATCCGCACGATCGAGATCGTCATTGCCATTGGCGAATGTTATCTTGCCCTTGGCAACAAAGAAAAAGCAAGAGAGCATTTCGCCCGCGCGCACGCGTCGCGCGTTCACCTTTACGGGGAAGCGCATCCCGACACCCTTGCTGTGAAAGCGCTTCTCGATAAAACCAAATAACAAAAATCCCGATTTCCTTGGAAATCGGGATTTCGTTTTTTTTGCTTACGCTTCGGAAAACATATCTTTTCCTACGCCGCAAAGAGGGCACTCAAAGTCCTCGGGAAGGTCCTCAAACTTCGTGCCGGGGGCGATGCCGAGCGACTCGTCGCCCTTTTCCTCGTCGTATTCCCAGCCGCAAGCGTCACAGACATACTTTTTCATATTTGTTTTCTCCTTGTAATATATTATTTTATTTTTACTTGATGGGTTCAAAATCCGCAGCACCGTGCTTGCAAAGCGGGCAGATGAAATCCTCGGGAAGCTCATCGCCCTCATAGACGTAGCCGCAGATCTTGCAAACGTAGCCGCGTTTCCCCTCGGTTTTGGGCTTCGGCTTCACGTTTTGCTGGTAGTAGGTGTAGGTCATCGTTTCGCGGTCGGTAAGCACGCGTGCTTCGGTTACGGAGCAGATGAACATTCCGTGCGTGTCGAGATCGACGTAGCTTTCGACCTTGAGGGACATAAAGGAATTGATATAGCGAGGAAGGAACACGAGCCCGTTGTCCGAGCGCAGGGGCGTGCAGTCGGCAAACTTATCCACGTTTCTGCCACTCTTGAAGCCGAAGTTCTCAAAAACGGCAAAGGGGGCGTCGGTGGAAAGGCAGTTGACGTTCATCTTGCCCGTTTGCTTGATGACGTGGTGCGAATAGTTTTCCTTGTTGATGGTGACGGCGATGCGGTTGGGGGTGTTGGTGACCTGCGTTACGGTGTTAACGATAAGTCCGTTGTCCTTTTTGCCATCGTTCGACGTCACGACGTAAAGACCGTAGCCGATGTTAAAGAGGGCAGTCAGGTCATTCTTGTTTGCCGTTTCGTCCTGCTTGGCGAGATAGTCGCGGCAAAGCTCGTCGGCAAGTGCATCTAACTGTGCGCGGCTCTCGTCCGAAAGCGCAGAGAGGATCTTTACCGTGTTTTCGGCAAAGGTCAGGTCCTTCGAGCCCTCAAGCATCGAGCGCATCACCTTGGCGGCGAGGGGCGCCCAGCTTCCGTTTTCGATAAAGGCGACGGTGCGCTTTTGGAAGTTTCTCTCGGTGAGGTGGTGGATAAACTCCTTCATAAAGGGGAAGATGTCCGCGTTGTAGGTCGTGGTGGCAAGCACGAGCTTGCTGTAACGGAACGCGTCCTCGACCGCCTCTGCCATATCGCATCTTGCGAGGTCGTTGACGACCACCTTGGGGCAACCCTTTGCCTTAAGCGCCTCGGCAAGCTGCATCACGGCGCGCTTGGTGTTGCCGTACACCGAGGTGTAGGCGATGACGATGCCGTCTTCTTCGGGCTCGTAGCTCGACCAGGTGTTGTAAAGACCGAGGTAGTAGCCGAGATTTTCGGTGAGAATGGGACCGTGCAGGGGGCAGATCTTTTCAATATCAAGTCCTGCCGCCTTCTTTAAGAGGGCTTGTACCTGTGCGCCGTATTTGCCGACGATGCCGATGTAGTAGCGGCGCGCCTCGCACGCCCAATCCTCTTCCGCATCGAGCGCACCGAACTTGCCGAAGCCGTCGGCAGAGAACAGCACCTTGTCATACGAGTCGTAGGTCACGATGACCTCAGGCCAGTGCACCATCGGGGCGGTGACAAAGGTGAGCGTGTGGCGACCGAGCGAGAGGGTATCGCCCTCACCGACGACTACCTTGCGGTCGGCAAAATCGTTGCCGAAAAAGTTTTTCATCATCGCAAACGCCTTTGCCGAGGACACGATCTTCGCCGCGGGATATGCTTTGGTGAAGTTTACGATGTTTGCCGAATGGTCGGGCTCCATATGTTGAATGATAAGATAATCGGGCGTCCTGCCGCCGAGTACGCCGTCGAGGTTGTCAAGCCACTCGTGCGTGAATGCCGCGTCCACCGTATCCATTACGGCGATCTTGTCGTCAAGGATCACGTAGGAGTTGTACGCGATGCCCTCGGGAACGATATACTGTCCCTCAAAGAGGTCGACCTTTCTGTCGTTGACGCCAACGTATTTGATATCCTTTGTAATTGTCATATAACACCTCAAAATTTGTTTTTATATCATTATTATACTATTGTGCCTCACATTTGTCAATTATGCAAGGTTTTTTCTATATCATTATATAAAAACTTTTTTTCCTTTACTGTGACTTTGTCACGGAACGGAAAAAGAAAAACGGGTATACTGTAAATGGAAAGAGCCGAAAGACAAAAGGAGGATTTTACAATGTCTGTCATTCACGCAAATAAAGAGAGCTTTGAAAGGGAAGTCTTGCAGAGCGAGCGCCCCGTGCTTTTGGATTTTTACGCAACCTGGTGCGGCCCCTGCCGCATTCTCGCGCCCATCCTTGACGAGATCGCCGCCGAGCATCCCGAATTTAAGGTGGTCAAGGTGGACGTGGACGCCGCCCCCGAGCTTGCCGAGGCGTACGGGGTGATGAGCATTCCCACGCTCTACGTCATTCGTGACGGCAAGCCCGTCAAGAAGTCGATGGGCGCGCTTCCCAAGGCGCAGCTTCTTTCCTTGATGGAATAAGAAAAGAGGAAGCAATGGAACAGCTTTACGACCTTGCCATTCTCGGCGGCGGTCCTGCGGGCTATACGGCGGCACTGTACGCCGCCCGCGCGGGGCTCTCGTGCGTCGTGCTTGAAAAATTCGCCGCAGGCGGACAAATGACCGAAACGAGCGCCATCGACAACTACCCCGGCTTTGACGCGGGCATCGACGGCTTTACGCTGGGCGCGCAGATGCAGGCGGGCGCAGAGCGCTTTGGCGCACAAACCAAGCGCACCGAGGTGCTTTCCGTTTCGTTAGACGAAAGTCCAAAGCGCATCCAAACGGACGCGGGAGAGATCCTTTCCCGCAGTGTCGTCGTTGCGACGGGGGCGACGCACCGCCATCTTGGGCTCCCTGAGGAAGAATCGCTTATCGGGCGGGGTGTTGGGTACTGCGCCGCGTGCGACGGAATGCTGTATCGAGGCAAGACGGTCGCCGTTGTGGGCGGGGGAAACTCCGCGGTGCTTGACGCACTTTTGCTCTCCAAGATATGCCGTCGGGTGTATCTCATTTACCGACGCGACGCCCTGCGCGCGGAGCACGTGTACCACGCGCCTCTCTTTGCGGCGGAAAACGTCGAGATCCTTTGGAACAGCGAGGTAAAGGCACTTCTCTCGGACGAACGGCTCACGGGCGCGCGCATATACGACCGCGTGCGCGGGGAAGAGAGGACGCTTTCGCTTGACGGACTTTTCGTCAGCATCGGGAGAAAGCCCGAAAGCGCGCTCTTTGCAGGCAAGCTCGCCCTAGACGAGTACGGCTATATCGTCGCGGGCGAGGACACCGAAACGAGTGTGCCGGGTGTGTTCGCGGCAGGGGACGTTAGAACAAAGCCCTTTCGCCAGATCGTGACCGCCGCGTCCGACGGTGCCGTTGCCGCCCATTTTGCCGAAAGGTA
>JAZSBJ010000134.1:0-9719 GCA_045602305.1 Eubacteriales bacterium
GCCGCCGCCCGCGCCCCAGGTGGTAACGGGGAGCTTGTAGTAGTTGGCGATCTTTAAGACCTTGGATACTTCCTCTGCGTTCTCGGGGCAAACGATAATGTCCGCCTCGGGCATACGGCAGCCGCGGTCTGCCCACATACGGGACAGCCAATAGTAGTCAACGCTGTGGGTGACCTTGTCAATGACGCGCGTGGAGCAGTTTTCCTTGCCTACGGCGTCCTCAAGCTCGGTGAGGATCATCGCAAACAAAAATTCGTTCATCTGGTATTGCATACTTGATCTCCTTTTGACGGTTTATGTTTTATTTTTTTGATAACGGATTTATTTCTCTAGCGAGAGGTCGGGGGTGATGGCGGGGAAATATTTGCAGAACTCACGGATCTCGCGGCGGTAGTCGCCCTCGATCTCCACGAAGTGATGGATGTAGGGACCGTCGATGAGGCGGTCTTCGATGGCTTGCAGGTCGTCAAACTCGCCCCAAAGGTAGGTGCCGTGGGTCTTGGGACCCTCGGTGGTGTGACAGACGAGAGGCAGGATCATATAGCTTCCGCTCTCTTGGTCGAGCCTTGCCACGGTGTAGGTGCCGTCCTTGGCGCGCAGCCACGCGCGTTGATTGACGAGGCGCGCCTCAGTTCCCTCTGCCTTCATCGAAACGGGGAAAGGACCGCAGTGCCAAAGCAGCTCGGCGTTTTTGTTTTCGGGGTGGCGCACGGTGAACTCGCCGAAGAGGGGAAGTCCGCGGCCGAGAGAGGCGCACTTGAGAAGCACCATCGTGAGCGCACAGTGCATATCGCTCTCGCAGGCGACCATATAGCCCATCTCGTTTAAAAGTCCGTAAAGGGCGCAGGGGGCAAGCCCGTCAAACATCACGGGAGTCGCCGTCCAGCATTCCGCGGAAAGCACGTCGAGATTGAACTCCTCAAAGAGGTGCTTGTAGACCGCCGTGAGGGTTGCCATACGGTGGATATAGGGCGGGGTGAGGTCGTCGAGGACGTAATTTTCAAGGAAATATTTTTCATAGGACGCGATCTCGTCGGGGTAAAGCGCGGGGGCGGCGAGCATTCTCTGCTCAATGAGCGCAAAGTTGATGGGAACGATACGCACGCCGAGCTTCTCCATCAGCTCCCCCTCGTTCCAAATGACCGAGAAGAAGGGGGCGGGACGGGCACCGATCTGACCGATGCGAAGCCCCTTGAAGTTCTTTACCATACAGGCAACGCGGACGAAGGAATCGAGCCCTGCTTTGAATTCCTCGGATTCTACCCGACAGCAGGGAAGATGCGAGAAGGGAATGTGGTATCTCTGCATCTGGCGCGATACGCCGAAAAGACCGCATTGCGAATCGGTGGGGCGCATACCGTCTACGTAGTACTCATCGTCAAGCGGCGCCCAAAGAAGAACGGGCTTGCCGAGCGCCTTGGCGATATCTGCCGCCGCTTCCTCGTTGCCGAAGTTGCAGTTGATGATCATAACGGCGTCCACCTTTTCCTCTTCAAAGCGTGCGATCACCTCGCGGGCGCTTGCGTCGTCAAAGACGAGGTCGTGAATCCCGATGCCGCGGTTGTCGACGAAGGAAAGGCTCTCACTCGTGAAGTTTTCTTCTATGTACTTCGTGAAGCGGCGTCCGCGCTCTTCTGCCGAGGACCAGCAAAGAAAGGTGCCCTTTGGTCGGTCGGTCGCGTTTCTACGCATTGCAACAAGACCGATCTTGACTTTATAGTCTAACATAAGATCTCCTCTGTGTTATAGATTTCATTACAGTTTGATTTTAGCACGCAAGGGAGTGCTTGTAAATGTAAAAAAAATATATTTTTTGTAAAAAACGATACTTTTTTCAAAAAAATATGCTATAATGGAAAAAAGAAGAATTTTTGCAAAAAACGAAAGGACGGCGGCAATGAAGCATATCCCCTTTGAAAGACTGTACAATACGGAGTTTTTTATCAGCGAGCCGATGGCGAAAACGCAAAGCTGGAAGCACCGCGGAAACGCCTACGACGCCTTTGGAAAGCCCAAGGTTTCGCATACGCTTTTGTGGTTTAAAAACTGCCGCGGGCGGCTCACCGCTGCCGACGGGAGCGTCCTTGAGATCGAAAAAAACCAGCTCGCCTATATGGCGAAGGGCATCGAGTACCGCATCGATTTTTTGGATACGAACGACGCGTGCGAGGATACCGTCGTCGTCCATTTTCAAATGACGGACAAGGATGGAGAGGACATCCTGCCTACGGCGCAGCCGTTCGTTTGTATAAATCAAATCCGCCCGTCCTTTGCGATGGACCTCGACGCGCTTGCCGAGGAGTTTAAAAAGAACATCGTTTGTATTCCCGAGGCGAACGCCGTGATCTACAAGATCATCGCCGCCGTTTGCGGAAAGCAGAGAAAAAACGCGACCAAAAGCCGCTATTCCTGCATTCGTCCCGGCATTGAGCTTCTTGAGGGAAACTCGGACTTAAGCCTTTCCGAGATCGCAAAAAAATGCGGGCTTAGCGAATGCTATTTTCGCCGTCTTTTCCTCGAATACAGCGGCGAATCGCCGAACGCCTTTCGCCAAAGATACCGCATCGAAAAGGCAAAGCAGCTTCTCCTCTCGGACGAGCAGCTTTCCATCGGCGAGATTGCCGAGGCGCTTCATTTTTCGGACATCTATCACTTTAGCAAGACCTTCAAAAAAATGTGCGGCATCTCGCCCTCGCGCTTTGTCAGCGAGGGTGCCAAGACAATCGTATAAATCAAAAAGGCAGTCTGAAAACAGACTGCCTTTCCCTATTGTGCAGTTAATTAAGATGTTTCGGCGTGTCAATAAGTCCTGCAAGGTAATCTAAAGAAATGTTGTAGTATTTAGCTAAGAGAACAAAAAGATGCATCGGCATCTCGCGTTTTCCGCTTTCGTAAAGCTGGTATTGCTGTCTTGTGATCTGCAAAACCTCGGCAATCTCCTCTTGCTTTTTGTCTGCGTCCTCGCGCATATCCTTTAGTCTTTGATAAACAAACATAAGTCGCCTCTCGGTTCAATGTTTTGATCAGTCAATGGTCATATCGATCTTAAAGCGCATAATTTTGCGTAGGGTGTTTTTGGGGAATTCCTCATCTCTAACCTTTAAGACGCCAATCTTTTTGTAGGGGACGGCGGTCTTGTTGTAGGCGTCGATATAGCCCTTGAAATGGGCGTATTTGTCCTCGATCCCGTTCTTTTCAAAATAGTCCTTGTCGGGATAGATCTCGGCGACGATGGCGTTGTTCGAGATGCCCCTTTTGCTTTGTCCCTCGTAAACGACGACGTCAAGGACACCAGGGGTGGCGACGAGGGCATTTTCAATCTCCTCGGGGTAGACGTTCTTGCCGTTGGAGAGAATGATGAGATTTTTCTTTCTGCCCGTGATATAGAGAACGCCGTTTTCGAGCTTGCCGTAGTCGCCCGTCTTAAAGTAGCCGTCGGCGTCGAAGGCGTCCTCGGTCGCCTTTTCGTCCTTATAGTAGCCGAGCATCACGTTTTGCCCCTTGACGCAGATCTCGCCCTCGCCGTCCTCGTTGGGCTCGCGGATCCTGACGGTATTTACGTCAAGGACGTTGCCAACGCTTCCCGGGACGACGTTCATCGAACGGTTGACCGCAACGATGGGCGCGCACTCGGTGATGCCGTAGCCATTGAGGGTGGAAATGCCGATGCCCTCAAAGAAAGCGAGGATCTCGGGGTTGATGGGCGCACCGCCCGAGATGACGGTTTTGACCTTGCCGCCAAAGGCGGCGCGAATGGCGCCGAAGAGCTTGCCTCTTACGTCAAACCCCGTGCGGCGCAAGCCGTTGGAGAATTTGATGAGGCGCCTTACCATTTCTTCCTTGCCCTGCTCCTTAAGGGTGGCTTGGATCTTGCGGTAGAAGGTTTCAAGGTAGAGGGGAACAAGCACGAGGTGCTCGGGCTTTTGCTCCTTTAATTCCTTGGCAACATAGCGAAGCCCTGCCGAGATATACACCTCGGCACCGATGATGGCGTGTCCGATGATCATAACGGACGAGCCGTAGGTGTGGTGCGGGGGAAGGACGCCCACCGTCTTTTTGCCGAAATCGATATAGGGAATGACGGTGGTGAGATCGGAAAGCACGGCGTTTTGGGTGAGCATTACGCCCTTGCCTTTGCCCGTCGTGCCTGAGGTGAAGACGAGAAGCGAGAGCTTTTCGGGGGAGATGCGCGCATCAAAATAATATTCGGGGTGGGAAGCGAAAAGCGCGCGTCCCGTGTCAAGCAGAGAAGAAATCGAGTTCTTTTCTTCCTTTGCGAGCAAGAAAACGGGCTTTGCTTCGAGCTTTG
This sequence comes from Eubacteriales bacterium, assembly GCA_045602305.1. Lineage (GTDB taxonomy): Bacteria > Bacillota > Clostridia > Oscillospirales > CAG-272 > UBA1740. The sequence continues at coordinate 4,310 of JAZSBJ010000134.1, forward strand.
CGCTCTTTGCGATAACATCCGTCTTTTCCTTGATGTCCTCGTCCGTGAAAAGGAAAGCCGCGTCCGCCTTTTTTACGGTGTCGGCAAGGTCCTCTCCCGTCCAATCGCGGTCCAAGGGCACAAGCACGCCGCCGACCGAGAGGACGGCGAAGTAGGTCAGCACCCACTCGTAGGAAAACTTGCCGATGAGGGCGCAGTGCTTGCCGTGACAACCCATATCGTAAAGGGCGGCGGCAAGGGCGCGCACGTCGTCGCGCAGCTCGTGGAAGGAGCGCGTGACGGTTTCCGCTTTATGGGGGTTCGGGCGGAAGGAATAGGCGGGGGCGTCGGCGTAGGTGTCGGCGCTCCATTCGAGCAGCTCACGCACGTTGGCGAAGGTATGTCTTTTATGCAAAATATCGGTTTTCATTCGTTTTCTCCCTTTTTGGTTTCTTCATAGCTCTCGCAGACGCGGACGAGATTGTCGTGGATCCTTGAAAGGCTTTCGTATAGCGTTTTGCGCTCACTCTCCGAAACGCCCTCGCCCACGGCGAGCAGCACGCGGTCGATCTTTTCGGCAATGTGGGTGCCGACCTGCTTGCCGAGGTCGGAGAGGGAAAAGCGTGCGCGGTAACGGCGAGTCGTCGTTGCGCGGCAGACGATATAGCCGTTTTTCTCAAGATAGTCGAGCGTGCGTGACATATTCGCCTTGTCCTCTTCGCACGCGTCGCAAAGCTCCGCGGCGGTCAATGCGTCCTTCTTATATAAATAGTATAGGCAGGAAACGTGAGGACCTTTCAGGTGAAATTCCACCATCTCCTCGTTTTTGATCTTGCGAATGGCGCGCGAGATGCCCGTCACGAGCGCGGTAAAGGTTTCAAACCGTTGTTCCATAGCTTCTCCTAAGTTGTAATTACAACATTCATTATAGCACAAAGATGTTGTAATGTCAACAAGTTGCGAGAAAAAAAGAGAGAGAAAAGGGAATAAAATCCGATTTCTCTCTTCGAATGTAAATAGTTGTTTGCTTTTTAGTGGGGTTGATTTTGCCGTTTTGACATTCGGCACCAGTTGGCAAAGCTGTAAAGATCGTTGAAAAGAAAGACGGCGAAGCAGATCGTCACCGAAAGAAAGGTGATGTCGGTGAGGGTCGCAAGCGTCCAAAGGACGATCAAAACGACGTCGTTTAAGGCGTAGGCAAGCGCAAAATAGGGGGAACGGCGCGCTGTGAGCGCGCAGGCGGCAAAGGACGTTGCAACCGAGAGGGTAGAGGGGATGAGGTTGGGGGTGTTGAGCGCTGCGAGAATGAAATAGAAGGCAAGGGTCACCGCCGCGGTCGCAAGCAAGATAAAGCCCCATTCTCTAGCACCGACGGAACGGATCCTCACCTCGGCGTGCCCCTTGCCGTAGGGATTGCGAAACCAAGAAACGAACGCCCATACCGACATTGGAAGCGACATCAAGACGTAGGTGATCATCTCGCCGTAGTAGGAAAAGGTGTAGGAGATGATGCCGTAGGCGACGCAAAATAGGATCATCAAAAAGGGACCCGTGGGGTTGCCCTTTGCGGAAAAGACGAGCGCGGCGATGCCGACGAGAGAGGAAAAGAGCTTGAAATAGTCCCCGCCGCCGATGAGGAAAAAAGGGAGAAGAATGGCGGTGTAGGAAAAGAGGATCAGTCCCCACTCGAAGGGGGAAAAGTAACGGAAGATTTTTTTCATACGGTATCCTTAAAATGCCCCGACGGGGCGTGGTATTCCGCGCGGGCGCGGTGGGTGTTTTTCGTTTTTTATACCGTCGACTTGCCCTTGAACGCCGAGGGGGGCTGACGGTAGGTGCTTTTGATAATGCGGGAGAAGTATTTTTCGTCCTCAAACCCGCATTCCAGCGCGATCTCCTTTACGCTCTTGCTTGAGGTGACGAGCAGATCGACCGCGCGGTCGAGGCGGAGCTTGATGAGATATTTCTTGGGGGAGAGGTTGTAATAGGCGTGAAACTTGCGCCTGAGCCCCGCCTCGCTGATGCCCGCCGCCGCGCAGACGTCGGTGAGGGAAAGCGCGGCGTTTGATAGGTTCTCGTCGATGTACCGCACGCTCTTTAAAAAGGCGGTATCGCTGATGGAGAGTGCCTTATCCTCTGCGATGCGGGCGAGAATTTTGTAAAGGGTCGCCTTGGCGCGCATTGCGGAGTGCTTTTCCTTCCATTCGTTATGGAGCTTTGAAAACTCCGCGGCAATATAGCTTTCGTTGTCCACAGGGAAATTTTCGTGGGTCTTGTAATTGCATTTTTTAAAATGAACGACCACATACTCGCACCCCGAATAGACGGCGGTGTAGGACACGTTTTGGGGGATAAAGCAAACGTCACCCGCGCGGGAAGAAAATCGCTTTCCCGCGATCTCAAACTCCACCTCGCCCGAAAGGCGGAAGGCGAGTGCGGCGAAGGGACGCCCCTTGATGCGATGTGTGCCGTCCGGGTGGCGGAGCCGTTCTACGGCAAAAATTCCAAAGGTCAAATCGTCGAAATCGTATAGCATTTTTATCACCCCCGATCATTTTAACATATTTTGAGCGAAAAGTCCACCCTTTGATTGAAAAAAAGGTTGAAAAGTTTGTTTTATCTCTTTATAATGAAAACAGAAAACAAAAAAACACGGAGGATTTTTCCTATGGCAATCAAGCATACCGCAGTCAGCTACTACGGCTTTAACTACGTGGAGCACGCAGAGCGTGACTTCATCGAGATGAAGGAGCACGGATGTGACACCGTCATTCTCGCCATCACCGAGTTCGATATGGACTTCTGGTTCCCGAGCATCAACGAGATCGTTAAGACGGCGCACAAGGTCGGTCTTCGCGTTTTGGCGGACACTTGGGGCATCGGTAAGTACTTCGGCGGCGAGCAGGTCAGCCTTTTCCTTCAGAACAACATTCATCACAGACAAGTCAGCGCCTATACGGGCGAGGTACTCAACGCCGCTTGCTTTGTGACCAATTCCTTCCGCGACTACTTCAAGAATATTTGTCTGAAGCTCGCGCGCAACACCGAGGTGGACGGCTTCTTCTGGGACGAACCTCACTACGCATACCCCAAGTCCTACGCTTCCATCACGGGCGGCGCGGGTGACGATTGGGCTTGCCGTTGCCCCGAATGTATGAAGAAGTTTGAGGCGTACTACGGCTATGAGATGCCCAAGTTTATGAACGACGACGTCAAGCAGTTCCGTTGGAGAGAGGCGCTCTTTACCCTGTCCGACACCTCGAAGGCACTCAAGGAGTATAACCCCAACCTTGAGATCACCTGCTGCGTACACGCTACCCTCAACTCCTACTATGTGACCGAGCTTCGCGGCTACGACAACTGGGAAATGGTTGCCGCTTGCCCCTACTTTGACGTGTTCTCCACCACCATCATCAACTGGTCGCTTCCCGAGAGCTTTTTCCGCGAGATCACCGAGAGAACGGTGGCAATGGCGAAGAAGTACGGCAAGGAGTCCGAGCGTTGGCTGATGGGCTACAACAAGCGCCCCGACGATTTTGCCCAGATCGACAAGATCGTGGATATGTACGAGGAGCTTGGCGTTGACCGCCTCGCTACTTGGACCTATCGCGGCGGCTACGGCACCTCGGTTGCCGCAAAGGATCCCATCGAGCTTTGGGATAACATCGGCAGAAACTACAAGAGAGTTTTGAAAAAGTAATGAGCAAGTATTTGGACGAGATCATTGCGAATCTCACAAGGATCGAAGCAGAGGAGGGCGAGGGGCTTGCCAAGGCAGCCCGCCTCGTTGCCGATGTAATCAAGGGAGATGGGCTCATCTACGTGTTTGGATGCGGGCACTCGCATCTGCCGGGACTCGACGCCTTCTACCGCGCAGGCGGTCTTGCCAACGTGTCGGCAATGCTCGACACTGACCTGATGCTTCACAATGGCGCGGCAAAGTCCAGCCGTATGGAGAAAATGTCGGGCATCGCGCCCGAGATCTTCCGCCGCTACGTGCCGACTGCACGCGATATGATCTTCATTTTTTCCGCATCGGGCAAGAATGAGGTACCCTATGAGATGGCACTTGCGGCGAAAAAGGCGGGCGTCCCCTCGGTGGGCGTTTCCTCGTCTGCGTATTTTGGGCGCGGCGGAAAGCTCCACGAGGCGGTGGATATCGCCATCGACTGCAAGGTGCCCTACGGGGACGCGTGCATCGACGTGGGGGACGCCAAGATGGGCGGTCTTTCCACCTCGGCGGCGTGCTTTATCCTAAATTCCTGTCTTATCGAGGGCGCGAAGCTCGCGCTTGCAGAGGGCGTTTTGCCCCCCGTTTACTTAAGCGGTAACATCGAGGGCGGCAGAGAGCACAACATCGCTTTAGAGAATCTTTATCTTGGGAGAGTTAAGCATCTATGAGTAAGATCGCCGTGATCGGTATTGCGGGAGAATCGGTTTTTCTCACCCTTGATGCGTTCGGTGCCGTCGGCGAAACGATCACCGTACGCACGCTCCACCGTGAGCTTGGCGGTAAGGGCTTTAACCAAGCGATTGCCGTCGCGCGCTACGGGTGCAGATGTGCTTTTCTCGGTGCCGCCCATAAGGACGACGCGGCAAGGTTTTCCGAGATCGCGAAAAAAAACGGGATCACACCGTTTTTCGTCCCCAAGGAAGACGCAAGCCCCTACGCCGTCATCACGACGGACGCCAAGGGCGATAACTGCGTGTACGTGTACCGCGGGGCGGCGCTTGACGAAAGGGACGTGGATGCGTTTTGCGAGGAGATCGCGTCGGCAGACCTGCTCCTGATCAACAACGAGGTACCCCCCGCCGTCAACGAGAGGGCGGTGGAGATCGCCAAGGAAAACGGCGTTTTCGTGCTTCTCAATCCCGCCCCTGCACGCGCGTACGGTGCGGACTTTTTAAAGAAGATCGACCTCTTTACCCCCAACGAGCACGAGCTTGACGGGCTACACGGCTTCGACAACGTCGTCTTGACGATGGGAAAGCGGGGCGCAAAGATCGTGTCGACGGGCGAGATCATTCCCGCGGTTGATGCGGGGGACGTGCTTGACACGACGGGCGCGGGCGACACCTTTACGGGTGTGCTTGCGGCGGCGACCGCCGCAGGACTTTCCTTGCGCGATGCGTGCAAGCGCGCGAGCGTTGCCGCCGCCATCAAGGTCTCGCGCAAATACATTTTAGATAGCATACCTAGCATAAAAGAAATTGAAAATTTCGAAAGGGAACAAAAAAATGGATCTGACGTATTTTAAGAAGATCGTTGAAAACATTGAGCTTGTCAACGAAACCCAAAGCGAAAACATTAAGAAAGCGGCGGCGATGATGGCTGACGCGATCGCCGAGGACAGACTTATCAACGTGTACGGCGGCGGCGGTCACACCACGCTCTGTATGGGTGAGATGTTCTTCCGCGCGGGCGGTCTTG
>JAZSBJ010000135.1:0-5823 GCA_045602305.1 Eubacteriales bacterium
GCGTAGCCAATACCCATTGAGTATTTGGTCCAATAATTGCCTGCAGTGGATTCATCACGCAGGATGGCGGCTTCACCGCCTGCTACCTTGTTTGCCCAAGTGCCGTTTTCAAGATCGACGGAGCCGTCGTCCGAGAAAGCGGTGTAAAGAGCAACGAGGCCACGGTCCACGTAGAGCGTATAGAGCTCAGGCGTTGCCTCGGATGCGATTTGGCTTACGCCCGCATCAAGCGTATTTTCCTCTGCTGCCGCCATCACGGGAATTGCCGTAATGAGCATTGCAACAAGAAGAAAAATACCTAAGATTCTCTTTTTCATTGCTTTTCGTCCTTTCCGAAAAATAATTTAGTAGAGTTTGAAAGCGCAAAGCACACTCGTGCGATGACTTTACACCTACATTATACTAAAATTGGAAGCGCTTGTCAATACTTTTTGTGGAATTTGAGAACAAAAAAGGATACAAATGAGAAAAAGGAGCAAGCCAAGCGGCTTGCTCCTTTGGGGGAATCAAATTAACCCTGGAACTGTGCGAGAAGGTTGTCGATCCAACCTCTCTGCGTTGCGCCAAGCGTAGGTCTTGTGCTGGTTGCGATGTCGGTAACACGGACTGCAACTGCGGGATCGTAGTTACCGTAGACGGTGAAGTCTACCTCGCCATCCACACCCGCGTCAATGTCGATGAACGCCACTGCCGTGAAGGCGGGGTTCTTCGCCTTGGTGTTTGCGGAGAAGTTGTAGATGGAGCCTGCGATGGTCGCGCTCGTTTCATCCGAGGTGTAGAAGCCGTCAGCAACGATTTGGACGTAGCCTGCCGTCTGACCGTTTCTCTCGGCAACCATCTTGTCAAGTGCTTCTCTCGTGAAGACGCCGTTTGCATATTCAACGTACTTCACAGGGGTGATCAGCATACCGACCGTGATGGCGTCGATGCCGTACAGCGCCTTGATGGTGTTAAAGTCTGCAAGAGAGAGGTCTGCGATAAAGCGCAAGCCCATCTGATCTGCCGACTCAGCAAGTCTAAGTCCTGCCTTGGTCTGCGTCTTGGGTGCGTCCACGAGCACAGCCTCAGCCGTGATGCCCGTGCCAAGCGTAACGGTGGCGCCGGGGAAATAGGGCGTTTCGCCGATGGTGTAGGCAACGACTGCCTTACCGTCGAGGGTTGCGGGAAGCGTGTAGGTTGCGGTTGCAACAGCCACCTTCTCCACTTCTTCGCCGCCCACGGTGATGGTCACAGTGGGAAGTGCGCCTGCGATGGCTGCTTCGATGGTTGCCTTGTTGGCAGCCGTCTTAGCAGCGTCAGTAGAGAGCACAACGGTGTCTGCCACAGGAGCGATTGCCGCAAGTGCCTCTGCATTGTCTGCAAGGCCTACGGGAATCTCTACGTCGTGGTAGTACATCAAGTCTGCCAAACGGTTCTGCGTCTTCTCTGCCGCGGTCAAAATACCGTCGTACAGACGGATAGCATAGATCGTTGCGGGAAGCGCGTTGAACATAGAAAAGATACCGGTCTTTTGGTCTATTGCTCCGTAAGCAGCCGAGCTCCAAGACTTATAATCGCTCATCGCCACCGTCTGGGAACCAGCCTGCGCCTTGCCGTTATACTTAATCGTATAAAGGACGTTTTCCGTGCCATTGGTGCTCTTCTCGATTTGCATAACGCTTGCGCCGGCAATGCGGTGATCCTGGTCCGCGGCCTCTGCACGCACGATCTGGGTATCATCAAAGCATCTGCCTGCGAGATAAGAAACGTAAGAGTTGCTGAAGGACCAACGGATCGTAAGGGATTGCGTGGAATAGCCGCCAAAGTCATACGGTCCGCCGTAGTAATAGGAAACCCACTTTTCATTGGCGAGCGCGGACGTAAGACCTTGGAAGGTACAGGAGCCCAAGAGACCAAAGCGGAAGTTCGAAAGGTGAGCGTACTTCTGACCGGCTATATGCTCCCAACGTTTGCCGTCATCGCCCGTTGCACCGACCACGGTAGCAAAGGACTCTACGGTAAAGTTTTCGTAGCTTGCATAGGAATCGGAAAGCTTGAGACCGACTTCATCCCAGTCGTTGTTCGGGGATACATAGTCGTCGGTTCCAACGTTAGAGCCCGCACTCGTGCGATAAATCAAGGTCTTGTAATTCATCGTGTAGCCAACGCCCTTGCTAGCTCTTTGCCAGTACTTTTGAGAGCCCGTGTCACGGAAGGTCGCGTCTGCGCCGCCCTCAACCTCGTTCTTCCAAACACCGCTTGCCAAGTCTACGTTGTAAGGATTGCCAAAGGTGGTAAAGAGAGCGTCAAGAGTTGCGCCGTTTGCGCCCTCGGTAACGTAGAGAGAAGCGTAATCGTTCTCGTTGAAATCTTCAAGCAAGCCAACCAGCTTCGCAATCTCTGCCTCGAGCGCGGTTTCCGTAGCGGTCTGCTTAGACGCATCGGTAGCAATCTCAATCTCGGTGAAATTGGTGATGGTGTACATCAGCTCACTCACAAAATCGGGATCATTGAGGTATGCACTGTCAAGCTCAATGCCATAGTACATAAGAATGTCGGCAAGACGGTTTTGCGCAAGCTCAGTCTGCGCCAACGCGCGCTTGTAAACGCGGACATTGAGGAAGTCGGTAGGCGTACCTGCGGAGAGCCAGAAGCCGGATCTTGTGTTGCCCCAAAGACCCTTGAGCTCAGTATAATCGCAGTCGTAGTATGCGGTACCCCATTTTTCCGACTGCCGAGCGCCAACGGTGACGGTGTCGGGCTTCACTTCGTCAGTCAGGTCGTCGTAATAAAGGCTATCGCTCAGGTAGTAGATTCTATCATCGGAGCCCACGTAGTAGTAATAGGTATCCGCGTGCTTTGCAACATCTGCCGCCGCGTTGTTTGCGGTGGAGTTGATTGCCGCAGAGTTGTCGGCATACTTCGCAGCATCGCGATAGATGGTGAAGAGTGCCTCAGTATGCTCACCAACGACCGTCTCATCGACGGAAGCGGTGTAGGTGTTAAAGGTCTTGCCGCCCGTTACGTGGTAGGGATCAACAGACTTGGTAAAGCCATAATCGCTCACCGGAGTCCAGTGACTGATCAAGAACTGCTGATAAGTGGGGTTCTGCTGGGTGGACATAGCTACGCTCCACCACATAGAGCCACGAGGCGTCGTGATCCAGCCCGCAGGACCGTCCATAATACGGGTGAATGCGCCGAAGAAACCGAAGATATCGTTTACAATTCCGCTTGAAGCGTCGGGAATGTAATTACCGGCCGTTTGAACGTTGATACCGTTTGCTACGGCATAATCGTATGCCGCAACGTCCTTGCCGTCTTCCTGATAGTATACGACAGCGCCGCCCGAAGCCGTCTTGTTTGCGTCGGCAATCAGAACGGGACGGTAGGTTGCGAGATACTCAACCGTGAAGTCCTCGTCGGGAAGCATATGGATGTCGAATACAAGGCGATACTTGTTGCCGGTAAATGCGGTGGTGGCACCGGCAAAACCGTCCTTACCGACAGTGTAAACGCCATCCTTCATATAACCGCCCCAAGCGTCAAAGCCAATGGAGCCGTTCTCACGGAAGGTCCAGTTGGTCTTTCCCTCAAGGGTCGCTACCGAGCCGTCAATGATGTCGGTCCAAGTGCCTGCGGTAAGGTCAACGGTGGTCTTGTCGTAAGCAGTGAAGAAGGCAACGAGATCTTCAGGTGCCGCATAGCGTTCCATAATCTCGTAGCGTACGACTGCGCTCTCAATAGCATCTTCAAGCGTCGACTTGTTTGCCGCCGTCTTGGATGCATCGCTCGAAAGCACGATGGAGTTTACGTTGACCGCGCTCAGAGTGCTCTCAAGCACGCCTTCTTCAAAGAAGCGGGCGGGAACATCGACACCGTAGTAGTAGAGAAGGTCGATCAGACGGTTCTGCGCCTTTTCGGGGTCGGTCAAGGTGCTATCGTACACACGAATCGCGTACACCTCGCCGGGCACACCGTTAAAGAGCGAGAAGGGATCGGCGTATTCCAAAGGAGAACACGTATAAGCGGTACCGGCGGTGGGCGTTACTTTGAAACTTGCACCGTTACGCTCAATCGCGGCGATGGTATCGTAATCGGTTCCCGAAACGGTATGGCTACCGTAGGTCGCGGCGTTGTTGTAGGCGTACGAATAGGTAACGCTGGCAGACGCGCGATCATCGCTTTCAACACTGGTCTTCGTGAACTGGAAGACGCCGGCGACGGGAATTCTGTGGTCCGTATCGGCAGAGGAGTTGCTACCTCTGATGAACATCCAGTTGGCGTCGGCCTTACCCGTCTTGAAGTACTGACCAAGGTAAGTACCTTTGCCATCCCAGTCAACGTCGCGTCCCGCAAAGCCAAAGTTCTGCACGTACCAACGGAAGGAGAGGCAGTTATTTACACCACCCAGCCATTTCACCTGACCGGGATAACGATAATACTCACCCGTTACTTCGCCGGTCGTGGAATCAACCGTGTTTCTCAGGTTTCCGAAGAAAAGACAACCTGCAAGGTCAAAGCGGAAGGCGGAAACGTAGTCTACATAACGCTCGCTGCTGTAAACATAAGGCGTACCGTCCTCATTGGTGATGCCTACGAGCTTGGCAAACGTCTCCACGGTGAACTCGTCGGTATTGTAGCTTTCGGAAAGCGAGATACCGACCTTGCGCGCATCCAAACTCGTCTTCCATTGTGCGTAGGTCATCGCGTAGCCAATACCCATTGAGTATTTGGTCCAATAATTGCCTGCAGTGGATTCATCACGCAGGATGGCGGCTTCACCGCCTGCTACCTTGTTTGCCCAAGTGCCGTTTTCAAGATCGACAGAGCCGTCGTCCGAGAAAGCGGTGTAAAGAGCAACAAGACCGCGATCCGTATACAGGGTATACAGCTCGGGCTTCGTTTCGGATGCGGATTGTTCGCTGACAGCCGCATCGAGGTTTGCTTCTTCCGCAGCTGCCGTCATCACGGGGATCGCCGTGATCAGCATCGCAACGAGAAGAAGGAGTCCTAAAACTCTTGTTTTCATCTCTTTTTCGTCCTTTCGAAAAATTTTTAATAAACAAAAATAAATTAATAAAATGCCTAAAATGGCAAGTTCGGGACTATTATAATATAGGGAACGAAAAAAGTCAATAGTTTCCATCAAAAAAAACGCCGCCAAAAAGAGGGGGGAAACGGGGTATTTTTCATCCGTTTCCATTGCCCCAAAACCCTTGATTTTATAGGATTTTTTCACATTTTTCAGGATTTTTTGCAACGACATTTCCGGGCGAGTTCACAAAAAGTTTACAAATAAAAACGCGCAAAAAGAGAAAAAGCGTGCTTCGCGAGGCGGAAGCACGCGTGTGTCACACGGAAAAATCCTCGTTTTTTTCTCTTAATTTTGCGAGGGCGCGACTGCCATAAAGGCAGGTACCGTATTCGCTTGCATAGGTGCGGAAGAGCCCGTTTTTTTCCCGTTTTCCGTATTCCTCAAGGACGGCGTAGGGCGTGAAGGCGCGCGTATTTTCCCGTTCTAAAAGAGGGATGGCGAGCAGCACTTCCCCGCCAGCGAGGGCGTAGAGCGAAGCCCCCTCTTCCGTATCGGGCAGGGGGGCAAGACTGCGCGCCGCCCGCCTTGCAAGGTCGATGCTCGGGAAGCGGTAGCACGCCGTATGTAGGCTCTTTTTCTCCTTTAAGAGCGTGACGAACAGCTCGCATCCGCCGCGCCTACCGGGGAATGCCTCGACGAGCGTTCTTTTGCCGTGGGCGTCAAAGCCCGTTTTGTCCTTGACGTCATCCAAAAGCGAGAGAATGGTGCGGCGCGCAAGGCTACTGTCCCTCACGAGTGCCGCGGCG
>JAZSBJ010000136.1:0-15886 GCA_045602305.1 Eubacteriales bacterium
ATACCCGACCCGATGAGGCAAAGGAGTTCGTTGCGGCAACGGGTGTTGACGCGCTTGCCATTGCCATCGGCACGTCGCACGGCTTTTATAAGGCAGAGCCCAAGCTCGATTTTGACGTTGTAAAGCGCGTAAAGGCGGCAACGGGCGTGCCCCTCGTAATGCACGGCGGAAGCGGTGTTTCGATCGAGGGCTACCGCGAGGCGATCGCGGGCGGTATCCGCAAGATCAACTATTATTCCTATATGTCCAAGGCAGGCTACGAGGCGGCGGCAAAGACGCTTGCAGAGGGCAAGAGCAGTTATCTGCACGACGTGGAATATGCCGCGTATCTTGCAATGAAGGAAGACGTAAAGCGCGCCATCTCCGTGTTTTCAAATCTTGCCTAAGGAGAAAAAAGTATGAGAATTTTAGCAATAGGGGCTCATCCCGACGACATTGAGATCGCCTGCTCGGGCACGCTTGCCAAGTGTGTGGCGCGCGGCGATACGGTCATCGTTTGCCACGCCTGCTCGGGCAACCTCGGTCACGTCGTGATCCCCCCCGACGAGCTTGCCGTGATGCGTCACGGGGAAGCCGTGCGTGCGGGTAAGATGGCAGGCATTGAGGTGATTGCGGGCGGCTTTGACGACCTTGATATTTACGAAAACAACAAAGAGGCGCGCGACAAGATGGTGGAAGTGATCCGCTATGCCGATCCCGACCTCATCATCACCCACGCACCCGACGACTATATGCCCGACCACGTGTCCGTTTCGCGCCTCGTGTTTGACGCGGCGTTCGCGGCAACCGTCCCCCATTACAAGGAAGACGGCAGGGCGGCAAAGCTCGTTCCTATTTATTATATGGACACCCTTGCGGGCGTGGGCTTCAACCCCACCGAGTACGTGGACGTTACCGACTACATCGACCTTAAGATCCAAATGCTTGAGTGCCACGAGAGCCAGATCGTTTGGATGCGCGAGCACGACGGCATTGATTTCCCCGATATGGTGCGTACCTGCTCCCGCTACCGCGGCTATCAGTGCGGCGCCGCATACGCCGAGGGCTTCCGTCAGTGTCAGGTGTACCTCAAGGGCACGACAAAGCGCCTGCTTCCCTAAAATGAAAAACATTAAAAAGGAGATAGAACAATGAATTTTAACTCTACCGTAAAGGGCAGTATGCTCGAGGGCTTTTATCCCGCAGGCTGGGACTTCGACAAGATCGACGCTTGCGTCGGCGCGCCCGAAACCGTAACCGAAAGACAGGCATTTTGGAACAAGGACTTTAACCCCATTCCCTGCGCGACGCTCGGCGAATTTGAAACCTATATGGGACACGAGATCGCAATGCAGATCAAGCTCGCCAAGGAAAAGGGCGAGAAGATCGCCTTCATTCTCCCCGTAGGTCCTATGGGTATGTACAAGTGGGTGGTGTTCTTCCTGCGCGAGTGGAAGATCGCTTGCGACCACGTGTACACCTTTAATATGGACGAGTGGAGCGACGGCGAGGGTAACACGCTTCCCTCTGACAACCCCGGCGCATTCCAATATGCAATGGAGAACGCACTCTTCAATCCCCTTGGTGAGTACACCGTTCCCAAGGAGCAGCGCAACTTTGCCACCAAGGAAAACCTGCCCACCTACCCCGCAAAGATTGCCGCGCTGAAGGCAGAGGGCGTCAAGCTCGTTCTCGTTTACGGCATCGGCAGAGTTTGCCATATCGCATTCTGGGAGCCTCACTTTGCCGCTGAGTTTGCAAGCGAAGCGGAATGGCTGGCACAGCCCTATCGCATTGCCGCCAAGATCCATCCCCTCACGGTAGAGCAGAACGCTTACACCAGCTTCAAGTCGCGCACGACGCTCGTTCCCTGCCGTGCCAACACCATCGGTCCTGCCATCATCTTTGCGGCAGACTACGCCATCGGCGGTGCGGACGGTACGCTGGGAAGAGGAATGCAGTGGCAGGGTCTTTCCCTTTGGATGACGCTCCGTCACGGTCCTTCCACTTGGATCACGTCCTCTTACGTGCCCACGCTCCCCGGAAAGCTGTTCTTCCTTTCGGAACTCGCTGGACCGTTGGTTGCAGACTGCAATTAATTTTGCGGCATATTTCGGCATCTTTCCGCGCTCCCTCCCACTCGGCGTACCCTTGTACGCCTTCGGGTCGCGATCACGAAAATCTGTTCAAAATCTGCTCGCAAAATCTAGAAACCTCCCGTTTCACAAAGGGTTTTGATACATATTTCGGCATTTTTCCGCGCACCCTCCCACTCGGCGTACCCTTGTACGCCTTCGGGTCGCGATCACGAAAATCTGTTCAAAATTTGCTCGCAAAATCTAGAAACCTCCCGTTTCACAAAGGGTTTTGATGCATATTTTGGCATCTTTCCGCGCTCCCTCTGCGATCGCGGAAATCTGCGCGTGAAGTCCCGATGAAGCCCGAATCGCGTAAAATCCAAAAACCGTTCCTTCCCGTTTTTAGGTGTTGGAACGGTTTTTTATTTTTCTCTTGCAAAGAGAGAAAAAATGTGGTATACTTTGGGTGTAATTTCACCGAAAGGATTTTTTACTATGAAAAGACTTCTTTCTTTGTTTTTGGCAGGCGTTTTGTGCTTCGGTCTTTGGGCGTGCAACGATGAGCCGCCCGCGCCTACCCCCGTGCCGCCCGAATCCTTCGCCATTGGCGGTGAGGACATTTCCAAGTACACGGTCATTTACGCTCCCTCGTATGCGGAAGAGGACGTAGAGGCGTATGGCGAATACTTTGGCTACGATTACGAATACAACGGCGACACGGCGCGCCGCATCGCGAATATGATGAACGACCTTTTCGGCGTTACGCTTCCCGTTAAGACGGATGCCGAGCCCGTGGGCGAGTATGAGATCCTCATCGGCGAAACCAATCGCACGGAGTCGGCGCAAGCCGCAACGCTTAAGGACAACGAGTACGCCATTCGCGTGGCAGGCAAAAAGCTGATCGTTGCGGGCGGCTCCTCGGTGGCAAACGGCGCGATGGTGAGCGCTCTGCGTGCGGCAATTCTGGCGACCACCGTTCCCGCCGTCGCTTGGAATGACGAAACCAACCATTCGGGCTCCTGCGAGATCCGCCGCATCGCTTGCATTGGCGACAGCATCACGATGGGCTCCAAGTCCTCGACGCATAACGACGACCTCGCCCTCAACCGCGACCTTCTTTCCTATCCCGCCAACCTGCAAAGAATGCTTTTTGAGGAGTATTCCGTTTATAACTACGGTCTTGGCGGCAGAACGATGCGTAACGACACCGAAAAACCCTATCAGGATTGCTCCTTGTATCAGGACTGCCTGAACAGCGGCTACTCGTATGACCTTATCTTCGTAATGCTCGGCACCAACGACTCCCGTCAGGTAAAGGACGGGGATGGCGAATCCAAGACGGCGTGGGACGATGCGGACGTGGCAAAGTATGTTGCGGATTGCGAAACGCTGTTTGCTTCCCTCAAAGAAAAGAGCCCGAACGCGAAGTTCGTCTTGATGAACTGCCCCGAAAGCTACGTTGCAAACTACGGTCAGCACTTTATGCACGCGGTGCAAAAGACGGCGGCAGAGGCAATGAAGGCGAAGGGGTACGACGTCGTGCTTTACAATATGTATCAGTTCACCGTCGACAATATGACCAAAGAGCGTGATTACGCCGACGGGCTTCATCCCAACGACAAGGGCTACTTTAAGATCGCAGAGGAGCTTGCTTCTCTCGTTCCCGTCGTTCTTGACGGCGGCACCAACGAATATCTCATTCCTCTAAACTGAAAAAAGGCTGTGTTCTTTTGAACACAGCCTTTTGCTAACTATTGGTTTGCGTTTTTACGATAAAAATCCACGCGCTCCGCGAAACGGCGAATAGATTTTTCTGCGCGCTCGTAATATTCTAGGGGCGAGAGGGCGTCGTAAAACGCCGTTTTGTAGGATTCGGACATAATGGCACCCGTATAGGGGCTCTCGGCGAGCTGACGGGCGCACCGTTCCAGGTCAACCTTGCCGTCGTAGGGGAGAATGTGGTCGTCGGCGTTGTACGCACCGCAGTTGTCGTGCAGGTGAAGTGCCACGGTGCGCGCGCCGAAGAGGGGCATATACTGTCTTCCCGGCGTGAAGCAGGACTCGTGTCCCGTATCGAAGCAAAAGCCCGCCCCCTCGTAGGTTTCCATTGCGAGGGCGAGATTGCCGAGCTTGCGCTGGTTTTCAAAGGCGACGGTGATGCCGAGCGCCTTGGCGCGTGCCAAGAGGCGGTCAAAGCGGGCGTGTCCCGCGTCACAAACGCGCGGCGGATGCTCCCCCGACGAGAGGTGGACGATCACGATGGGAATTTCACAGCGCGCGCAGGCGTCAAGGCTTGCGTTTAAGCGTGCTTCCATTTTGTCGCCCTCGCCGTTCTCCAACCACATCGCGTTGATGCCGTCAAAGGGGGCGTGGGCGTTTTCGCAGACGATGCCGTGTTCGCGCAAAAGCGCACAGCGGGCGTCGATCTCGGGGTCGTTTGCCATCAAAAAGGTGGCTTCAAAGCCGTGCTTTTGCATAAACGCCACGCGCTCACGGTCGGTGATGGCGGGGCAGGTGTCAAATACAATACCGATTTTTTGCATAATGAAGCTCCAAAAATGTTAGTGAGTGAGGGCGGTTTCCTCTTGGGGAAGCGCCGCTTTCGCCGCTTCCTTTTTGCGCCGCGCGCAAATTCCGTAATGCACGCCGTAAAAGGCGAGAATGTAGAGGACGAACAAAAGAATGACGCCGAGGGGATAAAGGACGGCGTTCCCGCCCACGAGGTTGTAAAGAATGTCGTAGGGCGTGCCGTCGCCGCGTACGAGGAACATATAGTTATAATCAAGAAGGGGATTTGCGATAAACGCCCCGAGGCAGAAAAAGAGCAAAATCGCAAAGGTGATGGGGATGTTTTTCTTTTTAAGGCTTGCCATTCCCGAGATGGCGATATAGAGCGAAGCAAAGCCCGATACGGTGTGGGTAAAGCCCGAGATCATATTGTCAAAGCCGAGAACGGGATAGCAAGCGTAGTTTTGCCCTGCACCGTAGGTGCCCATAACGGCACCGAGGATGCCGAAGATCAAAACGAAGTCGAGCGCCGCTTCCTTCACCCGTCCCGACGAGAACGCGGCGAGAGGAATGGTGATGAGCTGGATCGAGCACAAAAAGAGGGGAAGAGAATATAACCAGTCAAGCGGATCTCCCGCGCGGAAGCAAAGAAGGACGATCTTAAAGAGCTCGGCTGTGTCGATGAGAATCGCCGCGACCACAAGGACGCGGTTCTTTTTCTTTTCGTCCGCCAAGCGGTTTTTTCTGCCGAAATAAACAGCGAGGAGCGTCATCGCGACCATCAAGGACGAAACGAACAAAAGATGCTGCCAAGACAAAAAGCCCTCGGGCTCGCGGGTGTATCCGCCCCAACCGAAAAATTCTTTCATAAGAGTCATCTCCTTGAGGAATGTAAGAATAAGAACACAAAAGCATTATAGCACAAAAAATGGGATTTGTATATACAAAACGAAAAAAGGCGAATTATTTTTCAAAGAAAAACAGGTTCAAGTGCCGACCCGACCACGAACCTGAATTTTTTCGAAATTCGAGGTTTCAGCCGACCCCACACCAAAGAAAAAGGCAAGTCCTTCGACTTGCCTTTTTGCTTGGTGCGGGTTAAAGGTAAGCGAGGGAAAAACAGTTGATAACTGTTTTTCGTGACGCGCCCGAAGGAAATAAGGAGAAATGAAGCGGAGCTATGCTTCGCGCGCATTACGACTATATTTTCGAGCCGTCGGCGAACCTGAATTTTTTCGAAATTCGAGGTTTTAGCCGACCCCACACCAAAGAAAAAGGCAAGTCCTTCGACTTGCCTTTTTGCTTGGTGCGGGTTAAAGGACTTGAACCTTCACAGCCTTGCGACCATAAGAACCTGAATCTTACGCGTCTGCCAATTCCGCCAAACCCGCATATGAATGTTTGCCTGCATCTGCAAGCAAACGAAAGTATACCACGAAATCTCTTTTTTGTCAAGAGGTTTTTTCTTTTTTCTTCGTCTTTTTTCGGAAGGGCGCTTATGCCCACAGCGTCCAAAGGAGCATTGCTCCCGTGAGGACGAGGAAAAAGAAGAGGTTGAAGAGGGTGAAGGCGAGAAGATAGCGGCGGGTTTTGCCGGGGTTCGCCTTCGCGTACTCGCGGAAGGTGATGAGGCTGGCGAGCGAGGAGATGAGCGTGCCGACGCCACCAATGTTGACGCCAATGAGCAGATGGGCGTAGTTATCGGTGAATTGCGATAGGAGAATTGCCGAGGGCACGTTGCTGATCACTTGGCAGGAAAGTGCGCTGAAAAGTAAAGTGTTCTTGTCAAGAAGCAGGGAAAAGAGGGCGCGGACGGGCTCTATGCGCGCCATATTGCCCGCAAAGATGAAGAAGAATACAAAGGTGAAAAGCAAGGCGTAGTCCACATCTAAAAGGGCGCGCGCGTCCATACAAAGCAATACGATGGGAATGACGATGAGCCCGATCTGGTAGGGAATGACGCGGAACACGATGACGATGGAGAGCGCGAAAAGAATGAGATACACGACCGTTTTCCCGATGGGAAGGCGCACCCTTTGCGGCGGGAGCGTGAGTGGCTCGGGCTTCACAAAGAGAATACAGCAAACGGTGATGAGAAGGATCGAGAGGGCGAAGGGGAGCGCCATAATGCCCATAAACTCGCCCGTTGGGATGTTGAATTTCGTGTAGAGGTAAAGGTTTTGAGGATTGCCGAAGGGGGTGAGCATACCGCCGAGGTTGGCGGCGATGTTCTGCATAATAAAGGTGAAGATCATATACTTTCTCTTGTCCGTGGCGGAGAGCACGAAGAAGCCAAGGGGGAGAAAGGTGAGAAGCGCCATATCGTTGGCGATGAGCATTGAGCCGAGAAAGGTGATGTAAACGATGGCAAGCACGCAAAGGCGCGCGTTTTTAAACAGCTCAACGCACTTGCGCGCGAGCAGATAAAAGAAGCGAATGTTCTTTAAGGCACATACCACCGCAAGCACGCAAAAAAGACAGGTGAGCGTTTTGAAATCGAAATAGTCGAGATATGCTTCGTCGGGCGGGACGAAAAACATCGTAACGATCGCTGCTATTGCGGCAATGACCATTACGGCGTTTTTGCGGAAAAACGCCGTAAGCACGCCAAGCTCTCGGCGCAAATAGGTGTGGCGGTGAAGGTCGCTGCTCATACGGATACGCTTTCTTTCCCGGGAAATTTTGAGCGCGCGCACCCCGGGGCGGTGCGTGTGTTAGGGGTAAAGGAGCTTCCCCTTGGGAAGCGAATAGATGGCGGTCCTTGGGGGCGCGCCGAAGATCCTTTCGATGGCGCGGGCGTAGACGGAAAGCTGGGTGCCGTGGCGGTCAAAGAGAAGGCGCGCGGCGTCAGCGTCCGACACTCCTGAAGGCAGGCGGTCGGTCTTGTAATCGACGAGCAAGAGCGAGCCGTCCGCACAGCGCAAAAGAAGGTCGACGACACCCTGCGCGAAAACGGAAAGCCCTTGGAAGCGCTCCGCTTCGGAAAGGGAGAACGCCTCAGCGGGGAGCATCGCGTGGAAGCGGAACTCGCGGTAGCTTTCCTTTGCCGTGCGAAGCATTGCGGCAAGGTCAGAGGAAAGGAAGCGCGCAAGCTCGCCCGTGCGGACGCGTGCGGCGTCGTCGGATGTGAGAAAGCCGCGGGCGCAAAGCCGCGCAAGCTCTTCTTTTATCACATCTGTTTGACAACCGTCGGTTGTCAAAATGCGGTTGAAATCACAGAACTGCAAGAAAAGGTGGGTGGCGGTGCCCGCCTTTGCCGCCGCGTTTTCTTCCTCGCCCGATAGAAAGGCGGGGACGCTTAAGGGACTTTCGTCCGTATCGTCCGTCCATTCCTCGGAGAGGGCGGGGACGGGGGCGTCAAAGGGAGAGCGCGCGGTCAGCTCGTCAAGCACGCCGGGGTAAAGGGCGGATACCGAGAGCTTGGCGGGGAGCCTTGATTCGTTTTCGTAGGGGTAGCGGAAGGAGAAGCGCTCGCGGTACAGTGCCTCGTACATCTCCTTTTCGTCCGCGCTCGCTTGGGGAGCAGAGGTGTCCTGCTCGTTCGCTTCCTCGGCGGCGGGGGCGTCGCTCTCCTCAAAAAGATACGGCGGGGGGAGAGAAACGAAGCGGCAAAGATGCCCGTTTCCCTTGAGTGCGGCGAGCATCCATACGGCGTACGAGGAGAAGGAGAAGAGTGCGGGAACGGACGGAGAAAGGCGCAAGCACTCCGCTTCAAAGAGGAGCGTTTCGGTCAGCTTTCTTGCGCTTGAGCAAAAGACGAAGAGCTGCTCCTTGGGACGGGTGAGGGCAACGTAAAGCACGCGCACCGCCTCTTCCATCTCGCGCTTTTTCTTGAGAATATCGTGTGCCGCAAGAAGCGGCGTTTTGATGAGGGCAAGCCCGTCCTTTGAGGGCACGGCGGAAACGAGCCCCAGCTCCTCGGTAAAGAGGAAGGCGCCCTTGTCTGCCTTTTTTAACTCCTTGCCCGTGTGGGCGAGAATGCAAACGGGGTATTCAAGTCCCTTGGACGCGTGAATGGTGGAAACGGTGACCGCTTCCTCGTCGCCCGTGTCGCGCTCGGGCATTCCGCCCCCGTGCTTTCGCATCTCGGATACGCGGTCAAGGAAGCGATACAGCCCACGGAAGGCACTTTCCTCATAGCTGCGCGCAAGCTCGTAGAAGCTGCGGAGATTTGCCCTTTCCCCCGCGTTTAGGGCGGCGTAGATGCCAAGAGAGGTAAACATCGTGCGGATCAGGCGGTGGGACGGCGTGTTCTCCGCCATCGCGCGGAAGCGGGAGATGTCGGCAATGGGACGCTGAACGCTCTCGTTTTCGGGGTGCGTTCTCGCGTAGGCGCGGAGCGCGTCGTAGAGCGAGCCGTCCGCCTTTGCCTCGCGGATATCTAGTAGGGTATTCATTGAGATGCCGTAGATGGGGGAGCGCAAAAGCCCCGCAAGATAAATATCTCTGTGGGGGTTGTTGACGGCGTGGCAGAGGGAGAGCGCAAGCAGGATCTCCTTGCGCGCGAAAAAGTCGGTCTTATCCCGCGTTTTTAGGGGAACACCGTGCGCTTTGAGCGTTTCGATCAGCTCGTACGGATATTCGCGCGTGAGGATGGCAATGTCCGAGGGACGAACGGGAGTGCCGTCCTTCTTTTTTCCGAACGCCAAAAGGGATAGCACCTTTTTTGCGATCAGCTCGTCCTCGGTGGGAAGGCGAAGCGCATCCGATTCCTCGTCGTCCGCGCTCTTTTTTGCACTTTCCTTTTCCATTAGGTAAAAGGTGGGCAGAGGGACGGCGCCCTTCTCCTTTTCGGTGTAAAGACGGTCCTCGGGCACGTAGCCGATGGCGTCCCCGATGATGGGGAACAAAAAGTCAAATACGCCGTTGGCAAAGGAGATGACGGGCTCCTCGGAACGGAAGTTGCGCGTGAGGTAAAGGACGGCGCGGCTCTCGTTGGCTTCAAGCGGGGGGAAGGTCGAGCGCAGGCGTCCGAAAATGTCGGGAAGCGCGCCGCGGAAGGCGTAAATGCTTTGCTTAATGTCGCCTACCATAAAGCGGCTTCTTTCGGTAGAGATGGCTTCAAAGATGCGGTGCTGGATCTCGTTGACGTCCTGATATTCGTCAATGCATACGGCGTCAAACGCCCCCTTCATCGAAAGGGCAAGGGGCGTAGGCTCTCCCGCGTCATCAAGCAAGAGCGAGTAGGCGTAAAAGGTGATGTCGCTGTGGTCGAAGATGGCGCGACGCTTCTTTTCGGCGATAAAGCGCGCTTCAAAGGCGGAAAGCAGAAGATAGAGCGAGTTTGAGATGCGAGAGGACGCAGTGAACGCGTAAAAAAGGTCGTCCTTTCCCCAAGAAAGCGAGCCGAAAAGCGTCTTAAAGGTGGCGTCCGCCTCGGTGAGCAGCTTTTTAAAGAGCGCTTCCTCGGGCGCGTATTCGTAGGAGCGCGGGCAAGGGGGACATTTGGGAAGCGCGTAGCTTTTCCCTAGGGCTTGCAGGGCTTCGTAGGCTTCGTCGCAAGCGGCGGCAACCTGCTCGGCGACGGACACAAGATAAAAGAATTTGGCAGAAAGCGCTTTGAAAATGGGGTTATCTCCCCCAAAATGTAAAACAAGGTTGTCGGTTGCCGTTTGGAGCAGGGCGCGCGTATGGAGCGCCGTTTCCTTATAATCACGGGCGAGTGCGCCGCCCGCACGCGTTTTGAAAAAGGGAAGAGAGGCTTCGTCCAAAAGCATATCCTTACCCGTGCGAAGGCGGTCTACACCGTTGACGATCCCGTGCAAGCGCGTTTTGTAGAGGGTGTAGAGCATCGACGAAAGCGTGCCTGCGCCCTTGACCTGCTCCGCGACCTCAACCACGGTGGCAACGTCAAGCCCCTCGGGGGCAAGTGCGCCGCTGTACGCGTCCTCGATCACCTCGTCGAGAATGGAAATGCCGAGAAGGTCGCACTCCGATTCGTCCGCAATGCGGTAAAGGGGCGAGATGCCGAGCGCTTCGGTATGCCCGCGAACGAGGTCGTTACAAAAGGCGTCGATGGTGCGGATGCGCGCGGTGGGCAAAAGGAGAAGCTGGCGCGCAAGGCGACGGTCCTCGGGATGCTCCGCGACAGCCGCGGCGAGGGCGTCGGAGATGCGAACGCGCAGTTCCTCGGCGGCGGCGCGCGTAAAGGTGACCACGAGCATACGGGTGACGTCAAGCGGGTCCTCGCGCCGTGTGATCATTTGGATGAGGCGCTCGGTGAGGGTTGCCGTTTTGCCTGAGCCCGCGGCGGCAGAAAGAAGCACGGTGCGGTCGGTCGTATCAATGACCCTTTGCTGTTCGGGGGTGGGGATGCGCTTTGCCATAAGGTGCTCCTTTCTCAAAAATTAAATGCGGAAGAGGCGAAGCGAGCGCAAAACGCGCTCTCCCTCGTCGTTCGTTTTTGCCTCGGCGAGTCCGAAAAAGCCCAAGGCGTCGTAAAGGGCGACGACGGCGCCCTCGTCGAAGGCGGTGCCGATCTTTTTTTGATAAATGGGTGCGCCCGCCAAAGCAAGCCGTGCAAAGAAGGGCGGGAGCGTTACTGCGGGAAGGTGGGCGAAGATCCTTTCAAGCGGGATAAGCAAGCCCTCTCTTTCCTCGGGGGGCGTGGCTTCTAGCTCCGCAAGGGTGTGCGTGTCCGCAAGGGAATAGCCCGCCGCCTCGGCACGCAAAAGACGGCTCATCACGCCCCCCGTGCCGAGCGCCTCGCCAATGTCGGCGCACAAGGTGCGGATGTAGGTGCCCTTGGAGCAGTGGACTGAGAGGCGAAAATCCCCGTCGTCCAAAGGCTCGGCGTCGAGCGAATAGACGGTAACGGGGCGCGCGTCGCGCGCGATCTCCTTGCCCGCACGGGCAAGGTCACAGAGCTTCTGTCCCCCTACCTTTAAGGCGGAATACATCGGGGGAACTTGCATAATTTCGCCGCGGAAGCGGTCGAGGACGGCGTACACCTCGTCCGCCGTTGGCAGAGGGACGCCCGAGGGGGTAAGCGTGCCCGTGATATCCTCGGTGTCCGAGCGCACGCCAAGGCGCAGATGCGCTATGTATTTTTTCTCTCCCGAAAGGAGAAATTCGCTCGCCTTGACGGCGCGCCCGACAAGCACGGGAAGCACGCCCTCAGCCAAGGGGTCAAGCGTCCCCGTATGCCCCGCCTTTTCCCCGCCAAAGAGGCGCGAGAGGCGCTTTACCGCCGTTTGCGAGGTCATCCCTTGCTCTTTATAGAGCAAAAACAGTCCGCAAGCCATAATTTACTCCTTTCTTAAGAAACTGTAGTCTTAAAATATTATACACCCGATAGGGCAGGCTTGTCAAGATGTCGGCAAGGAAAAAAGAGAGGGAAAAGCACGGCGAAGCCCTTGCTTTTTTCTTGCGAATGTGCTACAATATTCGACGGAAACCGACAGGGAAAGGAGAGGGACTTTGGACAACCGCACTTTGGCGCTGATCGCGAGCTTTGTCGCGATGGTGTTCGTCATTCTTTCCTATTTCACGACCAAAAAAGAGCGCTTCTTGCTCTTTCAGTCGATCTGCATCGTGTTCTTGATCGTTTCCTACTTTTTTACCCTGCAGTTTTTCGCGATGGTGGGGCTTGCCATTGGACTTTTGCGCGCCGTTGTGTATTTCGCGTATGAGAAACGGGGACGCATCGCTCCCCTTTGGGTCCCCATAGGGCTTTGCGTTTTGACGGGCATCTCCTACGTCATCGTCAATCTGCTCCTTTTGAAGAGTGCTTCCCCTGCGGACGCGGTGCTTCTTGTGTCCCTCGTTTGCTACATTTTCATTTTCCGCGTGCGAAGCCTAAAGCTCGTCCGCTTTTTGATGATCCTTCCGACGGTTTTGTCCGTTATCTTTAACGTGTGGACGAACGCCGCCTTCTTCGTAACGCTCAGTTACGTTTTCGAGTTCTCCGCAAACGTCGCGTCCATCTTCAAATATCACGTTTTCGGCAACCGTCCGAAAAACAGAAAAAAAGCGCCTCAGTGAGGCGCTTTTTTTGTTGGCTGAGCCGCTTTTTATTGATAGATGCGGCGCGTGCGCGCGCTCCGCACCGAGAGCAGGGCATAGGCTGAAACGCCGAGCGACTCGGCGGCGTTTAGGGTGTCCCCCGCCCCGTTGCCGAAAAGCGGGATCTCCTCGCCCTCGCACAGGGGAAGATCCCCAATATCGACGGTCAGGCGGTCCATACAGACCGCCCCGCAGAGGGGGCAGACGCGCCCTTTGATCCAAAGGCTTCCCCCCTCGCCCGCGCGGGGCGGAATGCCGTCGGCATACCCTATGTCAAGGACGGCAAGACGGCGCGCGCTGTCCGTTTTCGTGTTTCCGTACCCGATGCGAGTGCCGCGCGGTGCGCGGAACACCGAAAGCACGCGCGCCGTCAGACGCATCACGGGGGTGAGGGGGAGCGCAAGCTCCCGCGGGGCCACCCCATAAAGAGCAAGCCCCACACGCACGGCGTCGCACGAAAGATCACCGTGACGCAAGAGCCCCTCGCTTGCCGAGAGGTGGGTGAAGAGCCCTTCGGGAAGCGCGCTCTTAAGGGCTGCAAAGCGCGCTCGCTGCGCTTGGGTGTACGCGGTGTCCTTGGGGCAGGCAAGATGGGAGTACGCACCCGTGACCGAGAGATGGGGGAGCGAGAGGATCTCCCCAAGCACCTCTTTGGAACGAAGCCCAAGACGGTGCATTCCCGTTTCGAGCTTTAGATGCACCGAGAGGGCAAAGCGGTCGGGCAGAAGAAAATGCGCCTTGTAGTGCGCGATAAGCGAGGAGAGGTGCTTCGCATAGGCGGGGGAGTGGACCGAGAGAACGGTAAAGGGCGAAAGGAGCGCGGGGAGCGCATCGTCTTCTACGGCTCCCATCACTAAAACCCTTGTATTTGTAAATGAATGTTTGCTTTTTTCGAGGAAACGCAAAAGCTCGGTCGCCTCGTACGCACACGCGACGGCAAAGAAGGACGCACCTGCGTCCAAGAGATGCGAGAGGGCAAAGAGGGCGCCGTGTCCGTAGGCGTCCGCCTTTAAGACGGGAATGACACAGCCCGCCGTTTTGCCCTTTAGCAGGGCGTAATTTTTCAAAAGTGCATTTGCGGAAAGATATAGCGTGGGCATTTTGCTCTCCTTTGGCACAAAGACTCTTGTAAGCCTATGCGCCACCGTCGGCAAAAAGACCGAGCTGCATTCAAAACTTATCGCGTAAAGCGGGGCGTTTCCCCCGCTTTTTCTTTTTTTTCGTCGAGAACGGGAAAATGCGACGCCCCTTCCCGCAAAAACGGCAAAAGAAGACATTTCTCCCTCTCTTTCTTTGACAGCCTTTGCGCCCCTTTCGCGTTAGAATGGGAAAAAGCCCTTTTGGGCACCGCGCGCGGCGCGGAGAAAGGAAGTTTTATGAACAGAGAAGAACAAAAAAGCACCGCCCTTTCGACCGAGGTGTGCGTGCCAAGGGGGAAGGGGAGCCTGCTCCTTGAAGCCTTGCGTGCCGCCTTCGTGCGGCGGCGAGAGAAAAACGGGGAGATCGTGCTTGACCTTTTGGTGGGGGCGCTCGCCGCGCTTTTCGCAATGCGCCACGCCCTTTTCGGGGTATATCCCTTTTCGCTTGCGCTTCTTTTTTCGGCGTCGGGACGCATTCTTCCCATTTTGATCGGGGCGGCGGTGGGCTGCACCTTCCTCGGCGACGCGGGCGTTTTATATCTTTCGTTACATATTTTCGCCCTTTTGTACCGCTTGTGGGTGTCCTATCCCAAGGCGCGCAAAAGGCTTCCCGAAAGCCCCGCCTTTTTTGAAGAGGAGCCCGCGCTCCGCGCGTTTGGGGCGGCACTGCTCGGCGGGGCAATGGCGCTTTACGAGTTAATCCTCTTTGGGGTGAAGTCCTATACCCTGCTTTTTGCGGCGGGCGCACTTTTGCTCCTTCCCGCATCGACGCTTCTTTTTTCTTTTTTTACGGCGCAAAAGCGCACCCTGCGCGCTCTCATCGGCAAGGAGCTTCCCGCCCCCTCGCCCTATTTTGGCGCGCACGCCCCCTTTCTCTTTTCGCTTGGCGGGGTATTCTTGCTGTTCGTTTCTGCCTTTTCGCTTGCGCCGTATCAGTTTTTCGGCATCTCGCTTTCGGGGTGCTTGACGACCGCATCCACGCTTTTCGTTGCCCGCCGCTATGGGGCGGCAAGAGGGTGTGCTGCGGGGCTTCTCGTTGGGCTTGCGGGAGAGCCTCTCTATCTTCCCGTGTATGGAATTCTTGGGCTTCTTTCGGGGCTTTATAACGGGCTTGGAATGCCGCTTTCTCTTGGGGCGGCGGTGATTTCGGGCGCGGGGTACGCCGCTTATGTAGGCGGTCTTTCGGGCTTCCTTTCGGTGATGCCCGAGATGACGGTGACCTCGCTTTTGCTTTGGGCGCCGCTTCGCCTTGTGAGCGAGGGGGCAGAGCCCCAAAAGCCCGCATCGGCGGACGAGAGGAAAAATGCGCCGCGGGATAGCGGGGAGAGCCTTGCTTGCCTTTCGGGGGCGCTTTCCACCGTTTCCGAGGAGCTAAAGGAAGCGGCAAAGCGCGAAAGGACGCCCACGCGCGAGGAGTACGAGGCACTTTGTGCCGCCGTGAAGGAAAAGATCTGCCGCCGCTGTCCTGCCGAGGGCGTGTGCGGCGAGGGAGAAGCCGTCAGGGACGGCTTGCGAAGTGCCGTCATTCGCTTGGCACTCGGAGAAGGTGTTTCCGAGGGGGCGGCGAGCCCTTGCGAGGGGTACGGCAAAATGCTCGACGAGATTCGTCGCGAAACGGCGCTCTTTGGGCAGAAAAAAAGGCAAGGCGGCGTGCGGGGCGCGCTTTCCGCCGACTACGCGCTGTTTGCCGAGATGCTAAAGGAGTTCGCCCAAACGCACGCAGGGGGCGACACGCGCGACAGGGGCGCGGAAGAGAGCATCAAGGAAGCTCTTGCGGGCTACGGCATCGCCGCAGACGAGATTACGGTCGAGGGCAAGCGAGTGTGCCGCATTCTCCTTACGGGACTGCACGGTGAGGACGGGCGAACGGTCGAGGGCGAATGGGTCGAGGACGCTTGCGTGCGCGTGTGCGGGCGAAGCGTGACGGGCATCCGCTTTTTCTACGAAAACGGGCGGCTGTGCGCCCGCGGCGAGAGCCGTCCCATCCTTTCTTCCGAGGGCGGGGTTTATACTGCGGCGGGCAAGGACGGCGAGTGCGCCGCCGATGCGGCGGCGACGGTGGAGAACGACGGCGGCTTCGTGTACGCCCTTCTCTCGGACGGAATGGGAAGCGGTGCGCGCGCCGCTTCCGCCGCCTCGCTTGCCGTGTCCGTGCTTTCCTCGCTCCTTTCGGCGGGG
>JAZSBJ010000137.1:0-22769 GCA_045602305.1 Eubacteriales bacterium
CCTATATTCCATCGGCTTTGACGAGTATCTCGCACGCGACGGGTACGCCCTTTGCGAGTGGAGCGAAAACATCGTCCCCTTTTTGCCAAGCGACGCCCTTTGGGTGACCGTTTCGCGCACGGACGGCGGATGCGGACGAGAAATTAAAATTCAAGAGCCCTGAAAGGATAACGGGATGAACATTCTTGCTTTTGACAGTACGGCAAAGACCGCATCCGTCGCCCTCGTGCGTGACGGCGTTTCCGTGGCTGAATTTTTCGTCAACAACGGCAAAACGCACAGTGAGATCCTTTTGCCTATGGCAGAGGACGTCCTCGCGCGGTCGCATATTACGCTTCCCGAGGTTGACATTTTCGCGGTCACGGCAGGTCCCGGCTCCTTTACGGGCGTCCGCATCGGCACCGCAACCGTCAAGGGACTTGCGTTTGCCCTTGAGGAAAAGGAAAACTGCGTTGCCGTATCCACGCTTGAGGCGATCGCGGAGCGCCTTTTTCCTCTCGACGGCATCTACGTACCCGTGATGGACGCGCGCAGAGGAGAGGTCTATTCCGCCATCTTCCGCGCCAAGGACGGCGCACTCGAGCGTCTTTGCCCCGATAGAGCCATCTCCCTTGCCGCGCTTGGCGAGGAGCTTCTTTCCCTCTATCCCGAGGAAACCGTCCGCCTTGCAGGTGACGGGTACGAGGTCGCTAAGGCGGCACTTGCCCCTCTAGCCCTGCATTTTGCGGAAACCCCCGTTGGGCTTCGTACGCAAAACGCCGCCTCGGTGGCGCTCGCCGCACACCGCGCCTATCTGCGCGGAGAAGCGATCACCCCGACGCGCCTATCTCCCACCTATCTCCGCCTTCCGCAGGCGGAGCGGGATAGGCTCGCAAAGTAAAACTGATTTTTCACAAGAAAGAAGGATACAAGATGAAAACCATTCATATCGGCGCGGATTCCGCAGGCTATCTCTACAAGGAAGAATTAAAGCCCTACCTCGCTTCGCTCGGCTATACTGTCGTTGACGAGGGTGCGGAGCACGGAAATTCGGGCACGCATTACCCCGAATATGCAATGAAGGTCGCGCAGGCGGTGCAAAACGATCCCGAAAACACGCTCGGTATTCTCGTTTGCGGCACGGGCATCGGTATGAGTATGGTCGCCAATAAATTCGACGGCGTGCGCGCCGCCCTTTGCGGCGATACCTTCAGCGCACGAATGACGCGTGAGCACAACGACGCCAACGTCCTTTGTATGGGTGCGCGCGTTATCGGCGTGGGACTTATGAAGGACATCGTCGACGCCTTCCTCGGCGCCTCGTTTGAAGCGGGCGGAAGACACGAAATGCGCGTTGCGATGATCAAGGACGCCGAAAAAGCAGGCAGAAAAAACGACTGATCTCGGGGAAAAGCAATGTATAAGATCCTAACCAAAAAGCAGTTAAATCCCACCGTCGTGCAGATGGAGATCGAAGCGCCGCTTGTCGCAAATCGCGCAAAGGCAGGGCAATTCATCATTCTCCGTGTGGACGAGGACGGCGAGCGCATTCCGCTTACCGTTGCAGGGGTGGACGCCTCGCGCGCGGCGGTCAAAATCATTTTCCAAATCGTTGGCGCAACCACGAAGGCACTCTCCCTCAAGGCGGCGGGCGATCACATTCAAGATTTTGTCGGTCCGCTCGGCAAGCCCACGCGCATTGAGGGGCTTCGACGCGTTTGTATCGTGGGCGGCGGTGTTGGCTGTGCCATCGCGCTCCCCATCGCCGAGGCACTCTCCGCCTCGGGCGCTTCCGTCACCTCGATCATCGGCTTCAGAAGCCGTGACCTTTTGATCCTTGAGGATGAATTCCGCGCCGTGTCCGACCGCCTCTTCGTGATGACGGACGACGGCTCCTACGGCGAGAAGGGAAATGTGACCCTGCCGTTCAAAGTGCTTTTGGACGCAAAGGAGCAGTTCGACGAGATCATCACCATCGGACCGCTTGTGATGATGAAATTCGTGACCCTGACGGCAAAGCCTTACGGCATTCCTGTCACTGCTTCAATGAACCCCATTATGATCGACGGTACGGGAATGTGCGGCGGCTGTCGCTTAACGCTCACCGTGGACGGCAAGCGCGTGACCAAGTTTGCCTGTGTCGACGGCCCCGACTTTAACGCCTACGAGATCGACTTTGACGAGGCGATGTCACGCGGCAGAATGTATGGCGCGTTTGAGCGACACGCTTATGAGTCGTCGTGCAATCTCTTAAAGAAGGGAGATGCGTGATATGCCAAGAAATATGTCCCCAAAACGCACCCCTATGCCCGCACAGGACGCAAAAGAGCGCGCTTGCAATTTTGATGAGGTCGCCCTCGGCTATACCGAGCAAATGGCACTCGAAGAGGCGGCGCGGTGCTTAAACTGCAAAAATATGCCCTGCGTTGCAGGGTGTCCCGTAAAAATTCACATTCCCACGTTCATCGCAAAAATTCAAGAGGGCGACTTTGAGGGCGCCTACGAGATCATTGCCGAAAGCCCCTCTCTCCCCGCCGTCTGCGGACGCGTGTGTCCGCAGGAAACGCAGTGCGAGGCGCGGTGTGTGCGCGGCATCAAGGGTGAGAGCGTTGGCATCGGACGCCTTGAGCGCTTCGTTGCCGATTATCACAACACTTTTGTATCAGCACCCAAAACGCCCCCCGTATCCAACGGGCACAAGGTTGCCGTGGTGGGTGCAGGCCCTGCGGGGCTCACCTGTGCCGGCGAGCTTGCACGCCGCGGCTACGGTGTCACCGTTTACGAGGCACTCCACACGGCGGGCGGTGTTCTCGTGTACGGAATTCCCGAGTTCCGCTTGCCCAAGGAGATCGTCCGCAAGGAAGTCGAGGGCTTAAAGGCACTCGGTGTCGAGATTCAAACCAACGTCGTCATTGGCAAAACGCTCACCGTCGACGAGCTTTTTGCTATGGGTGCCGAAGCCGTCTTTATCGCCTCGGGCGCGGGACTTCCGCGCTTTATGGAAATTCCCGGCGAATCGCTCAAGGGCGTATATTCTGCCAACGAGTTTCTTACGCGAAGCAATTTAATGAAGGCGTATCGCGCAGATTCCGCAACGCCCATTATGAAGGGCGGAAAGGTAGCGGTCGTTGGTGGCGGCAACGTCGCAATGGACGACGCACGAACGGCGCTTCGCTTGGGTGCGGAAAAGGTCACCATCGTCTACCGTCGCTCGCTTGAGGAGCTTCCCGCGCGCCGCGAAGAGGTAGAGCACGCCATTGAAGAGGGGGTCGAGCTTTGCCTGCTTGCCAATCCCGTGGAAATTCTCGGCTATGAGAATCCCGAGGATCCGCGCGATCCGAAAAACGGATTCGTTCGCGGAATGCGCTGCGTCAAAATGGAGCTTGGCGAGCCCGACGAGAAGGGAAGACGCCGTCCCGTGGTAATTCCCGACAGCGAGTTCGAGTTGCCGCTTGACACCGTCGTAATGTCCATCGGCACATCCCCCAACCCCCTCATCAAATCCACGACCGAGGGGCTTGCGACCAACGCGCACGGCGGTATTATCGTGGATGAAGACGGTCTTACCACCAAAACGGCTGTCTACGCAGGCGGCGACGCCGTCACGGGTGCTGCAACCGTCATTTCCGCAATGGGTGCGGGTCGTACGGCGGCAAAAGCCATTGATGAATACTTATCCCAAAAATAAAACACACCCCGAAGCTGTGGCTTCGGGGTGTTTCTCTTTTCATTAGCGGTTGAGGATCAGCTTGGTCAGCTCAACGGGAGGAACGATGTCCTTGCCCTTGTAAACGCGCATATTGCCGGATGCGATCTCGTCGATGAGGATGACCTCGTCGCCGTTGTAACCAAACTCGAACTTGATGTCCCAAAGGTCAAGACCGATGGACTTTAAGTCATCGGCAACGGTCTTGGTGATCTTCAGCGTCTGCTCCTTCATACTTGCAAACATTTCCTCGGACATAACGCCGAGTGCCGCAAGACCTTCGCTCGTTACCAGCGGATCGCCCTTTTCGTCGTTCTTAAAGGTGCATTCCACGTAACCGCCCGAAAGGGGAGTACCGTCGGCGATATACTCGCCGTATCTGCGGATAAAGCTACCCGTAGCAACGAGGCGGCAGATGACCTCAAGTCCGTGACCGAACACCTTACCGGGAAGCACTTCCATCGTAGCGTTCTCAATGTCGGCAGAAACGTAGTGCGTCTTGATGCCTGCCTCCTTGAGAAGCTCAAAGTAGTAGATCGAGGTCTTAAGGTTTTCCTTGCCAATGCCGTCGATCTTAAGCCCTACGGTATTCTCTCCGGGATCGAACACGCCGTCCTTGCCCGTGCAATCGTCCTTAAACTTCAGCATCACGTTGCCGTTGTCTAAAGCGTAAACGTCTTTGGTTTTGCCTTCATAAATCTTTTTCATTACTTATCTCCTCGCTGTGTGAAATTTTAACAAAAACATTCTAGCACAAAAATAGGCACTTGTACAGTAGTTTTGGCAAAAAAATTCAAAAAAAGACGAAAAATTATTGCGCGGCGGTGTGCAAACGCTTTTCCACCTCGGAAATCGGGACGGAAAGGGCAAGCGCAATCTCCGCGCCGAGCAGTCTTAACGCCTGCTCGTAGAAGTTTCGTTCCGCATCCGTGACACGGGTGAGCTTTGCCTCGGCAAGATGAAGCCGCGCACGGAAGGTCCGCAAAATGCGTCCCCAAGAGGTAGGCTCTCCGCTTTTCACCGCCGAAATATAGGCGTCCCTCAGCTGCTTCGCAGAACTGCCCTCTAACGGGGGAAGCGTCGGCAAAAGCGTGAAAAACGCTTCCGCCTCATTTGGCGTCATCACGCTGCGAATGTGGACCCTTTCGTTGGAAACGGGGTTAAAGATGGTCTGCTTCGGCTCGGAGAGCGTATGCAAAACGTAATATAGCACACCCGCAGGCGCGCCTTCAAACGGTTCGGTGCAAACGGCGTCAATGCGGCAGATCCCACTCATACCGTAAAAAACGTAGTCGTTTACTTGAAACATCATTTTTCCCCCATTTCTTAAGCAATCCAATGTCGTATCTATATTTTACCATATTTTGTGAAAAAATGACATAGGCAAAATAAACAAAAATCGTAAAAATTTCTTGAAAAGTCCCGAGAAACATTGGAAAAATCCCGCCCAAGGCAGAGGAAAAAGACTGCACAGTATTGACTTTTATACTATGAATATAGTATAATTTAGATATAAAAATAGGGGGATAGGCTATGCACGGGAAAAATCAAATTCTGCGTCTTACCGTCGAGGATCTTAACAACCTCGGCTTTGGTGTCGCGCACGCAGACGGCAAAACAGTTTTTATTGCCGATGCAGTGGATGGCGACGTCGTTGACGCACGCATCATTCACGTGGGGAAAACCTATTCCGTCGCAAGAGTAGAAAAGCTCATCACCCCCTCTTCTCATAGGGAAGCGTCCTTTTGCGCCGTGCGCGGCTGCGGCGGCTGTGCATACCGTGCCGTGACCTACGACCACGAACGGGCGCGCAAGCAAAATAATGTCCGTTTTGCCTTTCGCAAGGCGGGGCTTCCCGACGCGGAAATTATGCCCGTTACCTCGACGGGAAGGACGCACGGCTATCGCAACAAGGCACAATATGCCGTCGCCCCCGATAAAGCGGGTAGGTGTGCGGCGGGCTTTTACGCGCCCAAATCGCACCGCCTTTGCGATGCGGTGGACTGTCCGCTTCAAAATGCGGCGTTTCCCCCCATCGTGCGAACCGTCCTTGATTTTTGCAACCAAAACGGGATCCCCCCATATAACGAAGAGAAAAACGAGGGACTTTTGCGCCATATCTATCTGCGCGCATCGGGTGACGGTAGCGTAATGCTCACCCTCGTTTTGACTTCAGCCCCTCTACCAAAGGAAAAAGAATTCCTTTCGCTCTTGCAAAAAAAGCACCCCGAGATCACGGGTGTCCATTACAATATAAATTCGCACAAGACCAATGTCATTTGCACCGAGGATTACCGCCATATATGGGGCGACACGCATCTTTACGATACCTTAGCGGGTGTGCGTCTTGCCATTTCGCCCGCCTCGTTTTACCAAGTCAATCGCGATGCGGCAGAGCTTTTGTATCAAAAAGCCGCGTCCCTTGCGGGCTTTACGGGAAAGGAGAGTATTCTCGACCTTTATTCGGGCGTTGGTAGCATCGGGCTTTCTATGGCAAAATCGGTGCGCGAGGTCATCGGCGTCGAGATCGTCGCGTCAGCCACCGAATGTGCAAGACAAAACGCCAAAGAGAACGGCATAGACAACGCGCTCTTTTTCACCGCCGATGCAGGTGACGGCGAAGCACTCCTTGCCGCCGTTCGGGCAGAGAAGGGCGACACCTATTCTCCCGACGCCGTCGTTCTCGACCCACCGCGCGCAGGCTGTGCGCGCGAGCTTCTTGACACGCTTGCAAACGCCAGCGTCCCCAAAATCGTCTATATCTCCTGCAACCCCGACACCCTCGCCCGCGACGCCGCCATCCTTTCGTCGCACGGCTACGAAATGTCCGCGGTTTATCCGTTTGATTTGTTCCCTCGCACGGGACACGTTGAAACTGTCGTTTGCTTCGTACGACGAACCGACGACTAAGTGTGTTTGTGACGAGTGAGGCTTTAGTGAAGTGTGCGCCGCAAACGGCGCAAAAAATAAGGAAAAAACAATGATAAAGCTTGCTGTATTTGACCTTGACGGAACGCTCGCGCCCGTCGCAAAGGGGATTTCTCCTGCGGACATTGCGCTCTTAAAGGAGATTCGCTCACGCGGTGTGACACTCGCCATCTGCTCGGGAAAGCCGATGGGATATCTTTCGGGCTTTTTCCGTCAGACCGAGCTTGAGGATTTTTACCTCATTGCAGAAAACGGTGCCGTTTTGCAAAAGGGCATCGAATATCCTCCCGAATTTTACCGCGAGGTCCCTATCGCCGAAGAAGCAAAAGCGACCATTCGCTATTTGACCGATGCGGTCCGAAATTATATCGATGCCCCCTTCCTTCAACCCAATCAAGTGGAGTTTACCGTATACCACCGCACAGAAGAGGAGCTTTCGCTAGCAAACGCGCTTTTGCGCGATGCGGAGCAGGCGGGAAAAATGCAAGGGGTGGAGATCTATCACCACTTTGATTGCATTGATGTCATCCCCCTCGGTGTCAACAAGCAAAGCGGCATAAAAACGCTTTGCGACCTCTTGGGTGTCACCACCGCCGAGGTCGTTGCCGTGGGCGACGGCATCAACGATTACCCGATGTTTGAATGTGCCGGCACTTCACTCGGCATCCACCTTGCCGACCCTTCGTGCGTCACGCGTAACTGTGGGGACATCACCGAGGCACTGACCTATATTTTAGAAACGCTTTCTTAACACGGGAAAGGAGTACTGTATGAAATATCGAGTGGTCGGCTGGACGAGCTACGACGGATGCGAAGTGTCGGATAAGCAGGGCGCCATCGGCTTTGCCGAGCGACACGCCATCATCGACGATATTCAAAAAAACGGATACCTCTTCACGGGCTGGGATCATCAGGAAATGCTGGATTGCGCCCCCGTTTTAAACGACGGAAAGCGTCGGTGCTTCAGCCAACGCGGTTTTGGCGGACTAATGGCAGAGGCACACGCGGCTTTCGGGGAATACGATTACGCGGGCTTTACCTTTTATGAAAGCATTGATCCCTCGCGCAAAAAGCTCCCGAAAATCGGCTTTGATCCCGAAGCGTTCACGCCCGAGGAAAACCTTGCGGAAGAAGTTGTCCTCACCGTCCCCGCAGAGCTTTTGTTCGCGGCAAAGGCGGGCTCTTCCGTTACCTTTGACGATTCCCCCGCGCTCCGCTATCTCGACGCGGGCGACACGCTCACCCTCATAACGGACGGCGAAGAAGTAACGCTTTGCGTCCTCGACGTCGACCGCGAGCGCATCGCGCTCGACGCCCCCGACTGTAAGATCACCATTAAGTATAGCTTAAAGTAAAGGAGAACTCCAATGAAAGCACTGAAACGACTTGTAGCACTTCTTCTGGTAATCCTCGTTTTCCTCGTTATCGTAAACATCATCCCCCCCACAAAGAACGTAGAGGAGAACCCCTTTGTTGTCGAAGAGGGGGCGCTTCCTATGATTGCCGCCCACAGAGGCGGCGGTGTTTCCAACCCCGAAAATACGATGCTCGCTTTCCGCGAAGCCGTCTATACCTATGGGGTGGATATCATCGAGAGCGACCTTTACTTAACCAAGGACGGGTATCTCGTGTATAACCACGACGGGTATATCGACAGAACCTCGAACGTCAACGGCGATATTTCCGCAGACGAGGTAGAGGCACTTTGCGAAAACAAAGAAAACCGCCACTACATATGCGATATGACGCTTGAGGAGCTTAAACGGTACAATTTCGGCTACTATTTCGAGGACGAGAACGGCGAGCGCATCTATAAGGATGCCGAGGGCTTTGAGGAGCTTGGACTTGGGATCGCAACGGTGGAGAGCCTCTTCAACACCTTCTACGACTCCAATCCCGACCTTCTTTTCATCGTAGAGATCAAGGACGAGGGCGAGAGGGGCAAGGAAGCCTGCCGCATTCTTTCCGAAACCCTAGATCAGTTTCCCGAATACCGTGACCGCATCGTTGTCGGCACCTTCCACGATGAGATCGAGGAAGAGTTAAAGGCAAATTACGCCGATCTCTATCGTGGCGCACCGACGGGCACGGCGGCGAAATTCGTGATCACGCAAATGCTTCGTGTCAATATCTTTGATAAAAGTGATTTTGCTTGCTTGCAGATTCCTACCTCGTACGATCTCGGTATTACCGTCAATCTTGATAAGGAAACCTACATTCGCCGCGCGCACAGAAGAAATATCGCCGTGCAGTATTGGACCATCAACGACGAGGAAACGATGCGTGAGCTGATCGCGCTCGGTTGTGACTGCATTATGACGGACGATCCCGCGCTCTTAAAGCGTGTGCTTGAGGAGTACCGTTAACGATGGGAAAAAAGATATATGCAAAGATATATTTAGACCGTGATGCGGACGACACCCCCGTTCTTGTCTTTGATTCAATCAAAAACACCGAGGGCGTGAGTACCGTTTATTTCATCAAAGCAGGACGCGAGCAATCCTTTTTCGACGAATATTGGCACATCGTTCCACACAATAAAGTCATCGGTCTTGACGGCGTTGCCATCAGCCCCGAGGCGAAATCCCACTTTCTTGCAAGAATTGAGGATACATCTTCCTACGGCGTAAGAGAGTTTACGGGTGACGTTACGCTTTGTAGTTTGCGTGAGATCTTCTCCTATATGCCTGACGATTTGGCGCGTGCCTTTGCGGATAAGATAGCGATACAGGATATGCCCCTCGTTCCCGACTGCGGTACCGAGCGACGTCTTCGCGCCGATGCGCGCTTTGTTTTTCGCGAAAAGCCCGACGTGAGAGCTTTCGATAAAATGATCGAGGCAGACAACGCATATTTGCGCGATTTGGATATATCCGCGCCCGTGGATGCGAACATCCTCTACCAAATGTATTTTGAGAAAAAGAGAAGGGAAGAGGGTGAGCCTGCGTGCGACACGGAAACCATCAAGGCGACCCCCGCCGCCTTTCTCACCGAGGCGCAAAAGGACGTTATCCGTGCCGATTATAAGACACGTTGCTCTATGTACTCCGCCCAAGAGTGGAACGAAACCCGTGACTACGACCACGGCGAATACCTCTTTTCCGAGGTCATCGTGCCTGCACTGATGAATACGTATAATAAGTGCTTCTCGGAAATTGAAATCATTATAAACGCCTATTCCAAGCGGTATTAAGTGCAATGAAAAAAACGAAGCTATCCCATCTGCCTGACTTCATTCCCGAAGCACTTTTGAAAATGCTTGCGGGCGCACCCGTTTACGATAGCTCATCTTCACCCGATGCACGGGTGTATTTCGTGGATAAGGACGGGGGCTATTACTTAAAGACCGCCGCCCGCGGCGCGCTTGCGCGCGAAGCGGAAATGACCGCCTATTTTCATAGCAAGGAGCTTTCCGCCGAGGTGCTTTTCTACGAGAGTGCAGAGAGAGATCTGCTTCTCACACGCGCGCTCTTTGGCGAGGACTTAACGCACGGCGATTATCTTGCAAGCCCCAAGCGCCTTTGCGACACGCTTGCCGAAACGCTTCGAGACCTACACGAGAGAGATTTTTCTGACTGTCCCGTCTACCGTATGCAGGAGTATCTTGCGTTTGCCGACGAGAATTACAAAAAAGGGAGGTTTGATGCCGCGCTTTTTCCCGATGGCATCGGCTTTTCTACCCCCGATGAGGCGTACGCCGCTCTTGCATCGGGACGGGATGCGTTTCAAAACGATACGCTGATCCACGGCGACTATTGTTTACCCAACATCCTTTTTGATGGCTGGCGTTTTTCCGGCTTTATCGACCTTGGAAACGGCGGCGTCGGTGACAGACACGTGGACATCTTTTGGGGCGCGTGGACGCTCTTTTTCAACTTAAAGACTGACAAATATAAGGAACGCTTTTTTGACGCTTACGGCAGAGATCGGATCGATTTTGCTCTTTTACGTACTGTTGCAGCGGCGGAAACGTTTGGATAAAAGGAGATTTTTATGAACACAACGAAAACCACTATAAAAAAATGGTACGAAAGGCTTTCGTTTCCCCAAAAGTATGACGATGCGTTTTACGGCGCACTCGAAAGCATCATCGTATCGCCTGACGCAACCCTTGATGCGTACGACAAGACCTCGGAGGATGGGCTTAAAAATCTGCTCCATTATCTTTATTTTTGTGAGGCAACCGAGCGCCTTTATGAGGAAAAAGGACTTCCGAAGGAGATCCTTTTCGACACCCTTTCGGATATCGTGATCTGGACGGAGATCTGGAGCGATGTGAAGGGTACGCTGTACCTTGGCGAGCTTCCTTGGCTGGCTCTACACCTCTCCGCGCGTCTTTTTAAGGTGGGAAGACTGCAATACGCCTTTCCTCCTACAAGCGATGGCGTGGTACCTCAAACGGTTGAGGTACATATTCCTGCCGTGGGTCCCCTCCTTCCGGAGGATGCAAGCCGTTCTCTTGACGCCGCGCGCGCCTTTTTCGACGCCTATTTCCCCGAGTACGAGTACGATCGCTTCACCTGTGACTCCTGGCTTCTCGATGAAACGCTTAAGAAGTATCTAAAGCCCGAAAGCAATATTATCCGCTTCGGCGACCTCTTTACAAGAGTGAGCGAGGTTGCGGCAAACTCGGTGATGAAGTACGTTCTCGGCTGGGGCGTGACCGAAGAAACGTTGATTGACGTTACTCCCACGTCAGGCTTTGCCGCGCGCATCAAGGACGCGATCCTTGCAGGAGAACAATTCCACCGCACCTTTGGTTATATTTTAAAATAACGATATACATATTACAAGGAGAGAACCGATGAAAGACATCGCAAGAGCCGTTGACAAAAACCGCACCCTGATTTTAGATGCAGAGCGCTATATTTGGAAAAATCCCGAAACGGGCTACAAGGAGTATAAAACGACTGCCTATTTGGCAGAGAAGTTCCGTGCCCTCGGCTACGAGCTTCATATGGCAGAGGACATCACGGGCTTTTACACCACACTTGATACAGGGCGTCCGGGTCCCACCGTCCTCGTGCTTGGCGAGCTTGACTCCATCATCTGCCCGGGTCACCCAGAATCCGACCCCGAAACGGGAGCAGTCCACTCCTGCGGACACAACGCGCAGAGCGCCGCGCTTCTCGGCATCGCCGCTACCCTTAAGGAGCCGGGCATCCTTGACAAGCTGTGCGGTAAGATCAAGCTGTGCGCCGTTCCTGCCGAGGAATTTCTCGAGGTCGAGTTCCGCCGCGGACTGCGCGATGCGGGTAAGATCAAGTATTTCGGCGGCAAGCCCGAGTTTTTGCGCCGCGGCTATTTTGACGATGTGGATATGGCGTTTATGGTGCATACGTCCGCCAGCTACTGTGTCAGACAAGGCTCCAACGGTTGCCTTGTGAAGAACGTTATCTACAAGGGCAAGGCTTCCCACGCGGGCGGCGCGCCTTGGAACGGTGTAAACGCGCTCTACGCCGCCACCTGCGGATTGAACGCCGTCAACGCCATTCGTGAGACCTTCAAGGACGATGAGCTTTCCCGTGTCCACCCCATCATCACTTCAGGCGGTGCAATGGTTAACGCCATTCCCGAAACAGCGGTGCTTGAAAGCTACGTGCGCGGCAAGACCAACGAAGCGATCGCCGAAACAAACAGCAAGGTCAACCGTGCGCTCGTAGGCGCCGCACTCTCGCTCGGCGCAAACGTAGAGATCATCGACATCCCCGGGTACTCCCCCCTTGTCAACGACCAAGGAATGATCGCACTCGCCAAGGACGGCTTTGAGGCGATGTTCCCCGATGAGCCCTTTACCGTACTTCAAAGTCGCTCTACGGGAAGCACGGATATGGGCGACCTTTCCACCATAATGCCCGTCGTGCATCCCTACGCCGCAGGCGCTATGGGAAGCTCTCACGGCGCGGCGTACTACATCGTCGACCCCGAAAAGGCGTGTGTAAACAGCGCAAAGTGGCAGGTATCGATGCTCAAGCTCCTGCTTGAAAACGGCGCACAGCGTGCAAAAGAGATCCTCGCGGCATTTAAGCCGCTCTTTGCGACCCACGAGGAATATTTTGCCTATATGGATAGCCTCAACTGCAACGGCGACCGTATCGTTTACAACGAGGACGGCACGGCAAGCGCAGACATTCGCTAAATGAAAGGAGCCTTCTATGAAAGCCTGTGTATTACAACCCAAGTATTCTTATGATGCGGGGGAGCTTGACACCTGTTTCGAGGGCATTCTTTCTATGCTTGACGAATGCGACGAGAGCCTTGACCTCATCGTTTTGCCAGAATACAGCGATGCGCTTGCGGACGTCAAAGGCAAGGACGGCTTTTATAATGCCGTCGCTGCGAACGCGGAGCGCCTTTTGAAGAAGGTTGCCGAAACGGCAAAGCGCTGTCACGCAATCGCTTTCGTCAACTGCGGACACAAGACCGAGGGCGGCGTTCGCAACACCACCCACGCCTTTGACCGAGAGGGAAACCTCGTCGGCAGATACTTTAAGGAGCATCCCGCCCCCAGTGAGGTAAAAACGGATGCCGAGGGGGGACACGAG
The DNA here is from genome assembly GCA_045602305.1 of Eubacteriales bacterium. GTDB lineage: Bacteria > Bacillota > Clostridia > Oscillospirales > CAG-272 > UBA1740. The sequence goes on from JAZSBJ010000137.1 coordinate 13,159, forward strand.
CTTGACGTGGCGTACAGCTACGAGTTCCACACCCCCACCGTCATTACGATAGAGGGCATTCGCTTTGCCTTCCTCACCTGCTACGACTTCTATTTTTACGAGAATTTCGCGCAAATTGCACGGCAGAACGTGGACGTCATCATCGGCTGCTCCTTGCAACGCACCGACACCCACGAGGCGCTCTCCATCATCTGTAAATTCCTTTGCTATCAGACAAACGCCTATCTTGTGCGCGCCTCGGTTTCGCTTGGCGAGGATTCGCCCCTTTGCGGATGCAGTATGATCGTCACCCCGAGGGGCGAGGAGCTTGTCAATATGAAGAGCCGTGTGGGACTTGGCGTCGCCGAGTTTGACCCGGGAGCAAAGTATTACAAGCCCGCAGGATATCTTGGCAAGGAAAAGGCACACTACGAGTATATTGAAGAGGGAAGACGCCCGTGGCTTTATCGCAACGGCGGTGCGTCGGTCGTGCTTCCCGACGATAGGATGCCCTATCCTCGCCTTTGCGCGCATCGCGGCTTTTGCACGGTAGCGCCCGAAAATACGCTCCCCGCTTTTGGCGCGGCAGTCGCGCTTGGCGCGGAAGAGATCGAGTTTGACCTTTGGTCGACCTCGGACGGTGTCCTCGTTTCCGCGCACGACGAGCGCCTTGAGCGCGTAAGCAATGGCGAGGGGAAGATCCACGAGCATACCTATCAAGAGCTTCTCACCCTTGATTTTGGCGCGAAGAATGCGAACGAGTGGTATCACGGGCTCAAGATCTGCACCTTTGAGGAGATTCTAAAGAAGTTCGCGGGTCGCGTGATTATGAATATCCACGTCAAGATCTGGGATAACGAGTTTGCCGACCGCAAGATGGAAGAGATCGTTTCTCTCGTTCGCAAATACGATTGTGAGAAATACGTCTACTTTATGACGGTCAGCGACAAGATCATCCGCGAGCTTAAGGAATACGCCCCCGATCTATGCGTATGCGTGGGCTGGAACGGAGATAAGGAACCGATGTCGATGGTCAACCGTGCCATCGCGCTCGGCGCAGAGAAGATCCAGCTCTATGAAACCTTTTTCACACCCGAAACGGTCAAGCGCGCGCACGAAAACGGCATTCTTTGCAACGTCTTCTATGCAGACGATCCCGCGCTTGCAAGAGCGTATCTTGAAATGGGCATTGACTGCGTTTTGACTAACAACTATCTCACCGTCTACAACGCAACAAAAGACCTGCTCGAAAAAAAGAGGAGTCTTATATGAACCAAAATCAAACACCCCACACCGAGCAGACCGCCGAGAGCGTGCTTGCGGGAAAAAGCAAGCTCCGCAGCTTTATTCTCGGCATCTTCATAGGACTTGCCATCATCGCTCCCGGCATCAGTGGCTCCACCATTGCCATTATTTTGGGGCTTTATACGGCGATGCTTTACGCGATGGGACATCTCGCTTCCCGCGAGTTTAAGCCCTGCTTCCTTTTCTTGCTTCCTTTGGGCCTCGGTGCTGTGATCGGCTTCCTTGGGGGCTTTGTCGTAATGCAAAAGGTCTTTGGACCCTATGTGTTTGAGATGGTTTGCCTCTTTACGGGACTTATGACGGGCGCGTTCCCCGCCATTCTTCGCGAGGTCAAGGGGGAAAAGCGCACACCTCGTCGCATCTCCCTCTTTGTTTTGGGGCTGATCCTTCCCATCCTTATCGCGCTTCTTTCGTACGCGCTTCTTCCCGACACGCCCTCGAACGCCACCTTTACGGATTTTCCCGTTCTCCGTTACCTCGCGTATCTCCCGCTTGGCGCGCTCGTTTCCTTGACGCAGATCATCCCGGGTCTCTCGGCAACGGCGATCTTGATGGCGTTCGGACAGTTTGGCCCCATCTTGAACAGCGTACACCTCGATTATATCCTTGAAAACCCCGAGGTGCTTCTTTTGTATTTTTCGCTTGCCGTTGGCTTCGGCGGGGGACTTTTGTTCCTCTCACGCATTCTTTCCGACCTGCTCAAAAAGCACAAGGGCACGGCGTTTTTCCTGATTGTCGGTCTTTCCGTCGGCTCTATTCTCTCAATGTTCCTCGGTACGGATATGATGGCGTGCTACAAGCGCTTCGCTTCGCTCCCTGTGTTTCCCATAGGAACACTTCTTCTCGGCGTAGGACTTTTCGCTTTGGGCTTTGCTTTGGCATACCTTCTTGTCCTCTACGAGAAAAAGCACGACATTCACCCGAGCTAAAAGTATATTTTAAGCACAAAGAAGGATACTGAAAACAGTATCCTTCTTTTATTTTCGGGGGCTGTATGGGGAAAGAACGGTTGCGCCGAATTTTCCGCGATCCGCACGCACGCGGCGCTTTTTTTCTATATTTCGGTGCGGCGTTTCATTTTCTGTATGGGGGCTTTCGCCTTTTTACGGGAATTCTTTACCGCGCGTTCCGCGTGGACGCTACGGCGTTTTTCTATCTTTCTCTCGCGCTTTCGCGTATCGTTTTGCTTCGCGCCTACCGCGACGGGGAGCGCGGCGCGCGCCGTGCGTTTGCCTGCCGTCTTGCAGGACGCGTTTTGTTCGTTGCAGTGGGCATTATGATGCTTCTCATCGCCGAAACGCTCTCAGGGCGGGGAAGAGCCCCCTATCCCTTTTACGCTCTGCTTGTTTCGGGCGGCTACGCCATCACGAGCGCAACCCTATCTACGCTTGAGCTTTTATACCTCGGGCGCTTGAGGAGCCCCATTCTCTCCGCCTCTCGCGCCGTTTCGCTTGCATCGGCGGTCTTGTCCGTGTTTAATTTTCTCACCGACGTATTTTCCGCCTTTGCCCTTCGCCTCACGCTTGGCGCACTCACCCTTTTTTTCGTCCTCTTTTTCGCCGTGGGGCTCTCTGTTCAAGAAAAAAGCGATGCCTGAGGCATCGCTTTTGGTTTTTATACCCTTTTGAGGTGGAACACAAAGGTCTTAAAGTCTTCCATATCGTTGGGAAGAAGCAGACCAACGTTCATCACGGTCGCACCCGTGAGCGTCAAGCCAAGCTCGCGCACCTCGTACCGTGCGTCCTTATCCAAACCGCGCGGATAGATGCGTTTGTTTTCGTCGTTGCAGATGCAAAGGGCGCGCATTGCGGTGACGACCGCCTCGCTCTTATCCTTAGAAACCACCGAAACGGCAAAGTAGTTGGACGCGTGGGTGTCTTCCATACGGAAAAGGTCACCGTGAAGCACGAGCTGCTCCATCTCCTTAAAGGCGTCCACCTGACGCTTGACCGCATCTCTCTCTTCCTCTGTCATCGCCTTGGTGTCAAGCTCATACCCCGTCGGACCGAGGTGTGCGATGTCGGCACGAGAATCAAAGGGCGTAATTCTTCCCGTTTGATGGTTGGGACAGATTGAGGTGTGGCAGGACTGTGCAGAAAGGGGATAGACGATGGACGTGCCGTATTGAATGCGCGTACGCATATATGCGTCGGTGTCGTCACTCGTCCAGATCTGCGGGAAATAATGGAGCAGAGCAGGGTCAAAGCGTCCGCCGCCGCCCGCGCACCCCTCAAAGAACACGTGGGGATTGCCCTCAATGATGCGCTCGCAGAGGTCGTAAAGACCGAGCGCGTAACGGTGATGCATCTCCCTCTGCCGTTCGACGGGGAGCTTTGTCGAATAGTTTTCGGTGAGCAGGCGGTTGAAATCCCACTTTACGTAGTCAATGGCGTTTTCCTTCAACATCTTGCAAACCGCCCCTACCACATAGTCACGCACGTCCTCTCTCGTGATGTCAAGCACCATTTGATAGCGCGACATTGCAGGCTCAGTCCCCGGTACGTGGATCGCCCAATCGGGATGTGCGCGGTAAAGATCGCTGTTGGGGCTGATGCACTCGGGCTCAAACCAAAGACCGAACTTCATCCCCTTAGAATGGCAGTAGTCAATGATGGTCTTAAGACCGCCCTTGAGCTTCTCCTCGTTGACGTACCAGTCGCCGAGGGATTGGTGGTCGTCATTGCGCGTGCCAAACCAGCCGTCGTCAAGCACTAGGGTGTTGATGCCGCTTCCCTCAATGACATCGATAATGCCCATCAAACGCTCATTGTTAAAGTCAAAGTAGGTCGCTTCCCAGTTGTTGATGACGATGGGACGGGATTCGTTTACAAAGCGGGGGTTGATAAGATACTTGCGGTAAGCGTCGTGGTAAGCGTGGGACATACCCGTAAGACCCTCGCCCGAGTACGCCATCACCACCTCAGGCGTTGCAAATTGCTCGCCCGCATCTAAGTGCCAGCAAAAATCAAAATCGTTGATACCGCCCATAATGCGCGTCGTACCCGTCGTGCCGACGTCTGCCTTCAGGACGAAAGACGAGGAATACACAAGGTTAAAGCCGTAAGCGCTCCCGTGTTCCTCGGTCGTGTCGCGGTCAAGAATGCCGAGGAAGGGGTTGATGGTGCCGGACGCGCCCGACTTGGAGTCGATAAAGCTCGTGCCGTGGTGCAGCGGGGTGCGCACAGGACGGCGCTCTCTGCCCCAAGCGCCCTCAAGGTCGAGCATATCGTAGTCGTTTCTCGGTAGATCAAGCGTGAAGCTGTACGCGCGCAAAAGCTCGACGGGCGCCTGCGTCTTGTTGACGATCTCAAGATGGCGCGTGAGGATAGACACGTCCTCATATACCGTATAATACAGAACGGCATAGATCTCCGCGTTCTTTTCCTTCAAGGTCAGTTTGAGGGTTTCGCCGCCGCGCAGAGAGGGCATACCCGCGATCCCCGGCTTCGCTTCGAGAATCTCGTGCGATGCGTAGAAAAACTCGGATAGACGGCTTCCGTTAGGAAGCATAAGGTGTACCGAGCATTCGTGGTAATCGCCCGCACCGTAAGAGGAGATCTCTGCACCCAGCTTGTCGTAGGTGTCAAAGGTGTCGTCGTAAGAGCCGGGAATGGCGGCGTTGGCATATCTGCCGCTGAAGCCGCGCGCGTAGCGAATATCCTCGCGCCCGATGCGTGCGCCAAAATACAGATGCTCGGGAAATCCAAACTTGTTGATGCCAAAGGCGTAGGAGATGCCCTTGCCCTCTAAATAGAAGATTTTGCTTTGCTCGTCAAAAAAGATAGCCATAACGATTCCTTTCAGATTAGATTCAGTCTGCGCGTAAGAAGCCTTTTCATAATGATGTATCCGCCGAAGCCTACGAGCAGGTAGAAGAGAATGGTAAAGATAGAGATAAAGGGCTCTCCCGTTTCGGTAATGCTAAAGAAAAGGAGAGAAAAGAAGGTTTGCACAAAGGACATTACGCCAGAAAGCACGAAATAAAAGACGAACGCGCCGAGCATTTTCCTCTTGCCGAAGAAAAGCGCGCCAAGCGTGATGGCGGTATAGATGAAAACGATCTGGGAGAAAAGGGAAACGGTGTAGGAGATCACGCCCCAAACGGAAAAGAGGTCCCCAAGATCGCGCAAAAGCGCGGTGAGGAAGGACGCGTCCTCTGCCTGCATCAGAATCTCAAAGGGCAAAATCGCGCCAACGGCGAGCGAAAGGAACGCCGCAAGCAAAATGATCAGGGTGAAGACCGCCCCCGCGAGAATTTTGGAAAGCAGCAGCTGCTCTCTCGTCGCAGGGAGCATAAAGGTGAAATATCCCTCATCGGTAAAGAAATTGCGGTAGAAGTGGGAAAAAATATGGATCTCCGCCAAAACGAGAAGAACGAAAACGGCGATAAAGAGCCCAACGAGCAGGGCGGTCATCGTATTGTCGAGGAATAGGGCAATATCCCCCATCTCAGGCAAAAAATAGTCAAGCAAGGTAATGCCAAAGGCAAGCGCGGCACATCCGAGCGCGGCAAGCACAAAGGGGAGTGCGCGGCGGCGAATGGCGTTCAAATCATAAAGAAAGAGCTTTTTTAACATTGAAATGCCCTCCGAAATGCTTCGTCAAGCGTCGTGCCGACCTCTTCCTTGTATGCCTTGACGTTGCCCCCCGCAACGATCCTTCCGTCCGAAAGGAAGAAAAAGGAGTCAAGATACGGCTCCACGTCCGCAATCAGATGGGTGGAGATCAATACGGTAGAGCCCTCGGCACGCGAGGAAAGAATGGTCTTTAAAATATAATCTCTCGTTGCAGGGTCAACGCCGCCGATGGGCTCGTCAAGCAGATATAGGCGTGCGCGTCGGCTCATCGTTAGGATGAGCTGTACCTTTTCTCTCGTTCCCTTAGAAAGCGACTTTAGCCGCTTTTCCGTGTTGACGCGAAGATCGCGCAAGAGAGCGTCGGCTCTCTCGGCATCAAAGTCGGAAAACATCGTCGCGTAAAGGCGAACAAGCTCGCGCGGCGTCATTTCGGGCGGCAGCGTGATGCGGTCGGGCAGATAAGAAACGATGCTCGCCGTAGCCGCAGAGGGGGGAACGCCGCAGATCTCTATCTTGCCCGCGTCCTTCGCAAGAAGTCCCGCGGCGAGCTTGATGAGCGTCGTTTTTCCGCTTCCGTTCGGACCGAGCAGTCCGACAGTTTCTCCCGCCTCTAGGGAGAGATAAAGGTTTTCTAAAACGGGCGAGGTGCCGTAGCCTTTAGAGAGTGCCTCGCAGGATAAAATGGGTGATTTCATTCGGAGCGTCCTCGTTTGGAAATATTCTTGCACTTTTGCCAAGGCATCGGCAAAAGAAGGAGAAAAGCGAGTAAGAGAATGGGGAAAGCGTCCCCGATTTGAGTATACGGGGTAAGCCCGTCTTGTAAAGATACTGTGGCAATGCCGTGTCCCCTTTGATCGGGCTCGACCAAAATGCGGGCGTTGCCCTCGCATCCGATGATGCCGCTAAGTCCCGTGTTGCCCGTGCGGACGACAGCCCGCCCGTTTTCCACGGCGCGCAAAACGGCGTGACGGAAATGAAGGCTTTTACCAAAGCTCCCGTCAAACCAAGAGTCGTCGGTGGAGAGAAGCAAAAGCTCTGCTCCCGCCTTCGCACTATCTCTTGCGAGCGCGGGGTAAATGGAATCAAAGCAAATGAGTCCGCCAAAAGCCCCGAGCTCCGTTTGAAAGACCGAAGCATCCTCTCCCGGCGTTGTATTGCGCGAGAGCATAGAGATCTCGGTGAGTGCGGGGATCAGCCTCTCAAAAAGCCAAGGCATCGGAACGTACTCGCCAAAGGGCACGGGACGGCGCTTTTTATAGGTCAATTCGTCCCTCGTACCGTCGGGATAGAAGAGAAAGAGCGCGTTATAGTAGCCCTCATCCCCCTCGGGGGTGTCTTCCGAGGAAAAGGCGCCAACGATTTGGATCGTACCCGTTTCCTTTGCAACGTCCGCAAAGAATTCCTCGGCGACCTCGTCGCTCTGTAAGGCGTAGGTGAGGACGGATTCCGACCAAAGCATCAAATCAATGCCGCCGTTTGCTTCCTTAGCCCGAAGTGCTTCGTAGCGGCAAGCGCTTAGGTGCGCTGTAAGATAGGTGTTTTCCGTTGCGGGGGCATTGCCTTGCAGCACGGCGACCGTGACGGTTTTCTGACCATCCTCGCCCGACTTAAGGCGTATTTTGCCAAAGGTGAGATTGGATAAGAAAAGAAGCGCGGCAAGGGCGACGCAAAGAACGGCGCTTTTGTCCTTGCATTCGCGAAAGGCGATATAGCCCTCGACAAGAGCGGCATTGACAAAGACGATAAGAAATACAAGAAAGGATGCGCCAAGAACGCTTGCCGATTGGATCAGGGGCTTGGCAAATGCGATGCCGACGGCGGTGTTTGCCCACGGCACGCCCGCCCAAGTGAAATTCTGTGCATAGGCGAAAAGGGTGAAAAGGGAAGCCACCACAAGTGAGGGGGCGAGAGGGAAGAAAAACGCGCCCCTCTTTTTAAAGAGTCCGAAAATAAGCACGGCAAAAGCGGAGAACCAAGCCTGAAAAAGAGGGAGAAGCACAGTTGCGGCAAAAATGACCGCAACCGATTCAAGCGTGCCGAGCCCCGCAAAATTAAGGGGGAACATCGCAAGGAAGAAGGAAAACGCCCCCATATAGTAGCCAAGGAAAAAGAGAAGCCCCGAAAGGTAATAAAAGCGCAAGCGCACCCCGTCCTTTTGCGTGAATAGAAAGAGAAAATAAGGGATAAACAAAAGGAAAGAAAGATAGGGGATGCTGTCAACGATAAGGGGCAGGGAAGCCAAAATACCGCATAAAAGCGAAAAAAGGCAATACAAAAGCGTTCTTTTTTTCATAGGGACAGCTCTCCTTCAAACAGAGAGAGGAAATAGATCTCCTCGGTCGGTACGGTGAAAACGCGTCCTCTCAAGTAGGAAAGAAGATGGTCTTCTCCCTCAGGGAAGGAGAAGCGCAAGCGGTAAGACCAAAGTGCTTGATGCTTGTAGCCGCGCGCGCGGTCATCGCGGTTGACGCCGTATTTTCCGTCACCGAGAAGCGGATGCCCGATGTGTGCCATATGCGCGCGAATTTGGTGGGTACGCCCCGTGAGAAGCTCCACCTCAAGCAAGGAAAGTTCCTTGCCCTCTAAAAGCACGCGATAGCGGGTTTTTATCTCCTTCGCCCCGCGCGGCGGGTTTTTATCAAAAACGCGCACGGTGTTTTTCGCTTCGTCCTTGATGAGATAGCCCGAGAGCGTGGCTTCCTTTTTTTTCGGTGTGCCGTGTACGGCGCAAAGGTAAAATTTATCAATGCTTCTTGCACGGATCGCCTCGTTCATCACGCGGAGCGCCTCGGCGTTTTTGGCGGCGATGACGATGCCCCCCGTGTTGCGGTCAATGCGGTTGCAAAGCGCGGGCGCAAAGGAGTGCGAGGCGGCGGGATCGTATTCGCCCTTTTGGTAAAGATACGCCTTGATGTGTAGGATCAGGCTGTTTTCGTTGCCCACGGCGTCCTCGTGTACGCAAACGCCGGGACGCTTGCAAAGAAGCATAATGTTCTCATCCTCGTAGAGAATAGAGAGATTCGGCTTGATGGCGCCGAGCGCGTGTCCTTGCGCTTCGCTTTTCTCGGCGGGGAAGAATTCTTCCGCAAGAAAAAGCTGTATGGTATCCCCTTCGGCGAGCATCTGCTTGCCCTCGGCGCGGTGGCGGTTGACCTTGATCTTTTTCGTGCGTAGAGATTTGTACAGCAAAGAGGGGGGAAGAGAGGGAAGTGCCTTGGAGAGAAACTTATCGAGGCGTTGTCCCGCATCGTTTTTTCGTATCGTAAATTCTCGCATAAGCGGCTCCTTCCGTCAGATATAAGTCTATAGACTTATCATATCACAAAACCCCGTATTTGTCAACAAAAAAAGATTTTGCTTTGTTCGGGAAAATAACTTGACTTTAAAAGGGAAAGGTGGTATACTGCAAGATGGAAAAAAGAACACCGAAAGGGAGAAGAAAAAATGTTTGATGCGAAAAAGGTCAAGAACGAGTGTGTCGCTTGGATCCGCGATTTTTTTGAGAAAAACGGAAAGGGCTGCCCCGCCGTTCTCGGCATTTCCGGGGGAAAAGACAGCTCCATCGTCGCCGCGCTTTGCGTTGAGGCACTTGGTAAAGACCGCGTTGTCGGCGTTTTGATGCCCTGCGGTGAGCAGTTTGACATCAGCTGCTCGTACGACCTTGTCAACCACCTTGGCATTAAGCACTACGTCGTCAACATCAAGGACGCGCTTGCGGGCGTCCTCTCGGCGTTCCCCGAGGAGCTAACC
>JAZSBJ010000138.1:0-2896 GCA_045602305.1 Eubacteriales bacterium
CTTCTTTTCGCGGTGGGCGACGGAAACCACTCGCTTGCCAGCGCCAAGGCGTACTACGAGGAGATCAAGGCAAAGATCGGTGCCGAAAAAGCAAAAAGCCACCCCGCGCGCTATGCGCTTGCCGAGGTGGTGAATATCCACAGCGAGGCGCTCGTTTTTGAGCCTATCTATCGCGTGGTGTTCGGTGCGGACAGAGAGGATCTGCTTGCCGAGATGCGTGCCTTTGCCCAAAGGCAGACTGCGGGCGGCGCGCAAAGTGTGACGGTCGTCTACGAAAAAGACGGCGTTTGCAAAGAAGAATTTACATTTGAACGTTCTGCACACACGCTAACGGTGGGAACGCTCCAAGCCTTTCTTGACGAGTATCTTGCCCGCCATCCCGAAGCCGAGGTGGACTATATCCACGACGAAGCGTCGCTCGTGTCGCTTGCCACGCGCCCAGGGGCTATCGGCTTCCTTTTTGACGGAATGCAAAAGGAAGAGCTGTTCCCCGCAGTAGACCGCGACGGCGCGCTTCCGCGCAAGACCTTCTCGATGGGAGTAGCGAGAGAAAAGCGTTACTACTTGGAATGCAGAGCAATCGCTGAATAATTAAAGATAACTATATCATTCGGTAAAACAAGAGAAAGGAAGAGCGCGTATGCTTCGCTTTGGAAATATCGAGCTAAAATACGGGCTCTTTCTTGCGCCCTTGGCAGGGTATACCGATATGGCAATGCGTACCGTTGCGCGCGCCTATGGCGCGGAGATGACCGTGTCCGAGATGGTGTCGGCAAAGGCGATCTGCTACGGCGACAAAAAGACGCCCGCGCTTGCGCGCATTCTCAAAGAGGAGCTTCCCGCCGCCGTACAGATCTTCGGCTCCGAGCCCGATGCGATGGCGCAGGCGGCACAGGCGGTTGCCGCGGGAATGGCGGGCGGTGCGTGCCCCTCTGCCATTGACATCAATATGGGCTGTCCCGTGAAAAAGATCGTTTCGGCGGGGGACGGCTCGGCACTGATGAAAAATCCCGCCCTGGTTTACGACATCGTGAAGGCGGTGTCGGGGGCGGTGTCCCTTCCCGTGACGGTAAAGATCCGCGCGGGCTTTGACGGGGAGCATAAAAACGCCACCGAGGTCGCCCTCGCCGCAGAAGAGGGCGGCGCATCTCTCGTCACCGTTCACGGACGCACGAAAACGCAGATGTATAGCGGAAAAGCAGACCGTGAGATCATCGCCCGTGTCAAGGACGCTTTACATATTCCCGTTGTCGGCAACGGCGATATTTGCACCGCCGCCGACGCGCAAGCGATGCTTCGCGACACCGCCTGCGACGGCGTAATGGTGGGAAGAGGTGCCGTTGGCAACCCCTTTCTCTTTGCCGAGATCCGTGCGGCGATGGCGGGGGAGTGCTATACACCCCCCACGGCACGCGAGCGAATGGAAACGGCACTTTGGCAGGTGCGCCTTGCCATAGAGGAAAAGGGAGAGAGGGAAGCGGTGCTTGCTTCGCGCAAGCAGTTTGCCGATTACGCGGCAGGGCTTCGCGGTGCCGCCGCATTGAGAGGTGCCGTCCACAAGGCGGAAAGCTACGCCGCGCTTGCTTCCTACGCACAAGAATTTTTGGCGTCCCAAGAATAAAAACAGCGATACCCCCGTCCTATGGACCTTGGCGGATATCGCTGTTTTTTATTGCTTTTTGTGCGTCGTTCGGTATTGCATCGGGGTGCGCCCCGTTACCTTTTTGAATGCCTTGGAGAAATAGGCGGGGGACTCAAAGGAGAGCGTTTGTGCGATCTCGCTGATGGGGCAGTCTTCCTCGCGCAAGCGCTTCTTGGCGGCGTCGATCTTGAGCTTCAAGAAGTAGGACATAATGGTGTCGCCCGTGGATTTCTTGAACTGACGGAAGAGATAGGACTTGGTATAGGAGAGGGTCTTGGCAATGTCGTCCACCGAAACGGAACGCTCGAGATTTGCCTTTAAATACGCGATGATCTCACGCGTGATATGCTCCTCGTAGTCTTCCTTGAGAAGAAACTGTGCCGTACCGCCCACCTTTCCCGTTTCTTGGCGCATAAGCCCGATAAGCAAAAGCTCGGTGAGGTTTTTGATCATTTGAAGCCCGCCGAGGGTGTCCGTTTTGGCGAGGGGCATCTTGCGTACGTAGGGATCGGATACGGGAAGATCAAAGGTGTTCTTGCTCTCCTCGATGATGGCGTAGATGTACTTGCAAAGCTCACGGCTGAGGCTCAGATGCTTGTTTTCAAAAAAGCGGATCGCCTCGCTCTTGCACTCAAAGGAAATGACGAATACGTCGGGTGCGTGCTCCCCGTCGGCGGCGTGCGCGTGCGGCTCACTCGGCTTGTGGAACAGGACCTCTCCCTCCTCAAGAAAGATCCGTTCTCCGTTTGCCGAGCAAACGAGGGGGCTTTTGATGGCGTAGACCATCTCCCAAAAATCGTGCTTTTCCTCGTGTCCTTTAAAGTGTGCGTCAAACTCAAAGTAATGCACCGTGACGATTTTGGAAATATTTAAAAGATTTTCGACCTTATGCTTGTAATATACCTGCTTCATACCCCCATTATACTTCACACGCATCAAAAAGTCAACAAAAATACATTAAAAAAATATTTTGTGTATTATTGTTCTATTTTAATATACTGATCCCCCTTTTCTTTGCGGGAGATTTCAAGTACAATAGGAGTAGAATATATACTTTGCGCGACGCGCGCGAAAGGAGAAGATATGAAGAAGATCTCGCTGTGCGGCTCCGTTCTTTTGGACGAGGTCAAACGAATCGACAAATATCCCGAAAAGGGAATGCTCGTGACCATTCTTTCCCTGTCGCGTGCGGTAGGGGGCGCGGTGTGCAATAGCGGCGTAGACCTCAAAATGCTGGATCCCGCGCTTACGGTC
>JAZSBJ010000139.1:0-7286 GCA_045602305.1 Eubacteriales bacterium
AGATCACGGTGTATAACAACACCGACATTACCTATTGGTATCTGGGGGCGACGGCGTACGATAAATACGGGCAAAACAGCCTCGTCGGCGCGTCGGGCGGCGTTACCGTTGCGACCAAGGATAACGCTGAGGCAAGCAGCACGGCGTTTGACGCGGAGGACTGGGTGCCGCCCGAGACCTCGCGTACCTTTTACGCGACCTACACCTTTGGCGCGAACGCACAGGGAAGCGTACAGACTCTTATAAATTTCAACTTCGGTTTACATATGGACTCCGTACAGGACGAGTTTTTGAACGTGATGAATGACAAGGTCTCGCCCTACGGATACAACTACCTGTCCGAGGTCTTTGACGATCTCTACGCCGAAACGGGCAAAACGGTGATCGGTAACGTGGGCGAGCACGCTGAGGTGTTTAACAACATTTTCGGCGCGAACCTGACGGTCAACGTGAACGGCGAGAACGTTCCCGTGACGGTGATGATCGAGAGAAAGAACGTGGACGGAAACGCCTCCTCTGGCGACGCGTACGCCGGAAACGGCGCGCCCACGGGCTGTGAATACACCATTTATATTACGACGGACGACCTAGACTCCCCCGGCGGAAAGGCAACGGTCTATGCCGTGTCCTATACCTGTAACGAAAACGGATATTGGTATCAGATCGGCGAGCTGTACGAGGGTAAAAGTACGGTTACGGATTATGATACGAGTGACGGCGAATACGAGGGCGCGTTTGACGTTGATTCTTGGACTGCGTCCGAAAAGACCTATACCGTTACCGATAAAATTTCCTATAAGGTCGGCTACGAGCAGGGAACTGAATACGACAAGTATAACACCCTTGAGCAGCTGATGTCCGCAAAGGACCAGGAGTTCTACAACAAGGTCAACAACAACAGCGGAGATCTTCTCAAGCCCGTTTGCCTGATCATATACAGCTACCGACACAACAACGGACAGTATATTGAATCCGAAAATACAGCGAACAAGGGCAAGGACGGATATATGGCGTTGAAGCTTGCCTTTGCTCAGATCAAGGCGTATTGCCTGATCGCAAACGGCGCGCAGGAGGTCAAGATCCAAAACGCGAACGCGTTGAGCCGCGCTGAGCTGATCCGTATTTTGGAGGAGATCCAAAGCGCGTACGATTACTATATGGCGGTAAACCCCAACGGATAAAGCAACGAAAAACGGATACCCCCGTCGATGGATAGGGATATCCGTTTTTTCTTTATTTTGCGGTATGGATCACAGTCAGCCCTGCTTTTTCTGCCATACGCACGGTCTGTCCCGCGCCGCTGCGCGGACGGGTCACGTAGGCGATAACGGCGCTTGACGCGTCCACCATTGCTTGATTTCTCTTTTGCATACAGCCGTCAAAGTAGCGGTCGGCAAGGACAAGCACGTCGTCCGCTTCGCCCTTGATGCGCTCGTATTCGGCGCGGTCGCGCGCGTTCCAAGCCTCCGCTTGGTCTTGGCAGGGGAGAAAGAGGGAGAGCGTCATATCGGGACGCTCTCTTTTTAAAATGAGGACGGCTCTTGCCGCGTAGGTATCAAAGCCGAGCGCCCCACCCGCGATAAAGTGGCGATAGCCCTCGTCGTACAGGGTGCGAATCGCGCTTTCCAGTGCGCGCAGGGCGGGGATCAGTGCGTCGTTTGGGATCTGCCTGTGCCCCGTAAAGCAGCAGGTCTTATTTCGGTCGGTCAGCATTGCGCGTCAAAGCGGCTTTCGATCTCGCCGAGCACGCGGTCAAGCGCCGCCTTGGGGGAGTCCGCCTTGACGGTACAGCCTGCGGCGCGCAAATGTCCGCCGCCGCCAAAGCGTGCGGCGACCGAGGCTACGTCAAACCCCGAGGAGCGCATCGAGGCGCGAAGCACGCCGTTCGGCTGCTCTCGGACGGCGAGGGCAACCTCAACGCCCGCGCGGGAGCGCACCATATCAATGACCGTTTCGAGATGCTCTTCCTCGACGCCGAGGGCGCGGCGGTCAGCATCCGTCACCAACACCCAAGCGATCTTGCCGTCGGGCGAGGTTTTGGTATGCTCAATGGCAAACGCCTCGGCGCGGAGCTGCTTTTCGGACTTCATTTCAAAGAGGCGGTGGTTGACGTCAGCCGCGTCCACGTCCCCGCTTTCCAAGAGGGCGGCGGCGCAGCGAAGCGTCGCGGGGGTGACGTTGGAATAGCGGAAGCAGCCCGTATCGGACGAGAGGGCGGCATAGAGTGCCACCTTCGCCGCCGTGGGAATGGCGCCAAGCACGCCAAGGCTCAAGAGCGATTCCGCGACCGCAAAAACGACCTCGCCCGCGGCGGCAGCCTTGGGCAGAACGAGATGGTCGGCAAAGGGCGCACCCACCTCGTGGTGGTCAAGCATAAAGGAGATGCGGAAGGGAAGCTCGACAAGCGAGCCGAGCTGCTCGCGCGTTGCCACGTCTACGGCAATGGCGGTATAGGGGGGCTTGGGAAGCGCCGAGCTGATATCCAGCCCCTCGGTCAAAAACGCAAGGCGCTCGGGCATCGGGTCGGCACAGATGCCGAACGGCGTTTTTCCAAGCGCACGGGAAATGTGCATTAAGGCGACGGTACTGCCCACCGTGTCCCCGTCGGGACGGCGGTGCATCACGAACAGAGGGCGCTGTGCCGAGAGGAGCTTGCGCGCGAAGGCGTCAATATCAAGTGCTGTAATCGAATTGTTTTCCGTCACGATAGGTCCTCGCTTTCTCCCTCGGAGAGTACGTCGCTTTCGGCGTTTTGCGCCGCGCGTGCCTTGTCCTCTTCGTGAATTTGATGGAGCAGGGCAGAGATGCGTGCGCCGTGCTCACCCGACTTGTCTGGGGTGAAGAGAAGCTCGGGGGTGATACGCAGATTCAGCGTTTCGGCGAGGTGGCGGCGGAGCATTCCCTGCGCGCGCACGAGTGCCTTTTTCACCTCTTTTTCCTCTCCTGCGAGGTGGGAAAAATAGATCTTTGCAATTTTGAGGTCGGGCGCAGCCTCAGCGCGCGTTACGCTGACGAAGGCTTCCGAAAGCACGGGGTCACGCGCTTCGCGAAGTGCGACGCATAGCTCCCTTGCGATGGCTTCGTTGATACGGCCTTTACGGTAGGATGGCATTTGAGTTCTCCTTTTGTTTTATATCCTTGGAATTGTTTACGAAATGATTTGTTCCGCGCGCACGGGACGGGAAAGAATGCGCGAGGCGCGCTTCGAAAAGCGGTCGGGGTCCCCCGTCGTGCAAAAGCGCAACTGCCCATCCCCCGTGAGGGGTATGCGGGCGGCAGTCGCCGCGGCGCCGAGGGCGGCGGCGTCCAAAATGCGGGATTTGGGGAAAAACGATGCGATCTCGCGGGAAAGAAGCGAAAAGTGGGTGCATCCAAGCACCACCGCCTGCGGGGCGACTGCTTGCGCGAGCGATACGGCGCGGGCAATCTTTTGCGGGCAGGCGTTGCCCGCTTCCGCGAGCTTTACAAGTGCGGGTGCAGGGAATGAAAAGACGGGACGGGAGCTCCGTGCAAGCGCTGAAGCAAAGCGGGAAGCGCGCACCGTTGCGGGCGTTGCAAGAAGCAACACGGACGCGTCTTTTGGCAAGGCGCGCAGGGCGCTTGCGGTGGGCGAAAGAATGTCGACAATCGGAAAAGCAAAGGATTCTTTACATTTCTCCGTCAAAAGGCTGCTTGCGGTGCCGCAGGCAAGAAGCACGCCCTCAACGCCCGCGTCCGCGAAAAAGGCGAGCGCGCGCCCGACACGCGCACGGATCTCGGCGTCGCTCTTTTCGCCGAGGGGGAGCGCTTCCGTATCGGCGTAATATAAAATATCAGCGTGCGGCGCGAGCTTTAAAAGCGGCAAAAGCGCGGCGATGCCGCCAAGACCGCTATCAAAAACCCCGATCACGACCGCCCCTCCGTGAGGAAGGTGAGGGCGTCCACCCCAAGGGAAGCAAACAGACGGGGGAAAAGACTGTCCTCGGTGAAGCCGGGCAGGGTGTTGATCTCATTAAAATAGATCTTTCCGTCCTCGCGGCGCAGAAAATCCACGCGCGCCATATCGCGCGCGCCGATGGCGCGAAAGACGGATGCGGCAAGCTGCTTGACAAACGCCGTTTCCCACGGGGTGATGGGTGCGGGCAGGGTGAGCGTTTTGGGCTTGCCGTTGTATTTGGCGTCGTAGTCGTAAAAGCCGTCCGTGCGGATCTCGGCGGGCGGAGAGAGAAGAAGCGCACCGTCGCGCTCCAAGACGCCGACCGAAAGCTCCGAGCCCTTGACGGCTTCCTCGATGAGTGCTTCCTCGTCGTTTTCGAGCGCAAAAAGCACGGCGTCCTTTAGCCCGCCCTCGTTTTCTACGAACGAGGCGCCCACCGAGCTTCCGCCCGACACGGGCTTGACAAAAAGAGGATAGGAGAGCTTGTGGGCAACGCGCGCTTCGAGGGTGGCGTCGTACCGCCGCGCGGTGAGATAGGGCACGGTTGGCACGCCAAAGGCGCCTGCAAGGAGCTTGGAAAGACGCTTGTTCATTCCGATGGCGGATGCACAAACGCCCGCCCCGACGAACGGAGTACGGGTGAGGGCAAAAAGCCCCTGCCACGCGCCGTCCTCGCCGTCCTTGCCGTGCATTACGGAAAAGACGAGGTCGGGGATAAAGGTGTCCCCGTCGCTCAAAACGGCGAGGGAAGTACCTGCGGAACGCATCTCGGCGGGCGCGGCGTTCTCGTACCAAGCGGGCGTGAGGGTGCCGTTTTCCGTGCGCGCGCGCAAAAGCGCGCCGCTTCGCGTAACGCCGAGGGGAAAAAGGGTGTGTCCGCGCGCCAAAAGGCGCTCACACACGTAGGCGGCACTATGCACGGAAACCTCGTGCTCCGCACCGCGACCGCCAAACAGAAGAAGAATTTTCATTGAGAGCATCTCCTTACGGTAGGATACTCTCATTGTATGAAAAAGGGGAAAGGTGGGTTCGCGTTAGGCTTTCTTGTCCAAAACGACGAGGCGGTCACATCCGCCCGCGTCACGCGCGCATCGCGCGGTATAGCCCTTTTCTTCGCCAAGCGCAGAAACGGCGTCCCTTTGGTCGTAGCCGATCTCAAAATAGAACGCCTTGGGGGAGAAGCGCTCGAGCAGGGTGCGGTAAAAGAGAAGCCCGTCCTCGCCTCCGTCCAGCGCAATCTGCGGCTCGAAGGAAAGCTCCGCTTCGAGCGTTTTCAGCACGCCCGTTTGAATATAGGGCGGGTTTGCAAGGATATAGTCGGGAACGGGAAAAGTGGGGGCGTCCTTTAAGAGGTCCGCACAGAAAAACGCGACGCGCGCGGAGAGCCCCAGCGCCTCGGCGTTCTTTTTTGCAAGCGCAAGCGCCTTTTCGGAGATGTCCACAGCAACGGCAGAGGTGTCGGGGCGATGGGCGAGAACGGAGAGGGCGATACAGCCGCTTCCCGTGCAAAAATCCGCGAAGCGTGCGCCGTCGGGCAGGGTGCGGCAGGCGTCCTCTACGAGAAGCTCTGTGTCCGCGCGGGGCGAAAGACAGTCCGCGCTGACGGCGTATCGCTCCCCAAAGAAATACACTTCACCAAGGATATGCTGTAAGGGCTCGCGCCTTTCGCGGCGCGAAACGGCGTCTTGCAAAGCGGGCGTGTCAAACTCCCTTGCTCTGTCGGCAAGAAGCATCGCGGGAGATACCCCGCAAAAGTGCGCGATCAAAAGCCGTGCGTCCGTTTTGGGGTCGGGAACGCCTGCCCGAGCGAGCCGCGCTTCGATGTCCTTTAAGGTCATTGTGCGCCGCCCTCGTCCTCGGTATGTGCTTGCGGTTCGGCTTTGGCTTTCTTGCCCTTCTTTTCGGGCGGGTTGTTGTATTCGTCACGCAAAAGATATTCTTCGCGCGGGAAGTCGGGGAATTCTTCGGGAAGGGCACACTTGAGCGCGGTGATGGCGACGGCAAGCTGCTCTTCGTCCGGCTCGCGCGTCGTAAGACGCTGCATCCAAATGCCGGGCGCGGAGAGCGCGCGAATGACGGGACCGTCGTGCTTGCCCGCGTACATCAAAAATTCAAAGCCAATGCCGACGATGAGGGGAAGCGTGAGAAGCCCGATGCCCGTATAGATCAGGGCGGAAAGGTCGCGTCCCGTGGCGGCGACGGTCATCGCGGAGAAGTTCCAACCGATCGCAAGCTCACACACGGCGCGGATGCCGAGCGAAACGAGAATGGAGATAAAGAGCATCACGAACATAAAGCTCGTGCCGCAGCGCGGATGGAAGCGCGAGTGGCGCTTGGCGTTTTCGGGCGTCAGCTCCTCGCCCGCTTCAAAGCAAGCGATGGACTTATGCTCGGCGCCGTGGTATTCAAAGGTGCGGCGGATGTCCTTCATACGGGAGATGAGAACGATATACAAAATAAAGATGATGATGCGTAAAACGCCGCACAAAACGGCTTTCCAAATACCGAGAGGGCGAGAAATAAGACGCTCGATCCAAAGTGCGACTTGGTTGGGAAGAAGCGTGAAGAGCGCGACTGCAAGCAGAATGCCGAGTGCGCCCGCAATAAACATCACAAGGTCGAAGATGCTTTTGCCAAAGGTCTTTTTGAGCCATTTTTCAAAGCGGCTCTCTTCCTCTGCGAGATCCTCTCCCATCATCTCGGCGGAAAGCTCCAGCGTCGAGAAGCTGAGCGCGAGCGATTCGATAAAATTGACCACGCCGCGCAGGATGGGGAGATTGAGAAATTTATGCTTTTTTCGTGCCGAAACGAACCTTTTGTCGACAACGGCGATCTTTCCGTCGGGTGTGCGGCAGGCAGTGGAAGCGCGGTCGCCCGCCTTCATCATTACCCCTTCAAGCACTGCAGCCCCGCCCACGTGGTTGAGCCTGCAGTTTACCGCTTGCTTTTCTTTCATTGTGTTTCCTACCTTTATATTTATATAAGGTGCGTGTCTAGAAGTGAAAAAATTGGATAAAATGTATGTATAAAGAGCACCTTATATCATTATATCATAAAAGGAACAAAAAAGAAATCCCCCGAGCGCGAAAAAAACCAAAAAAATCTTGAAAAAAATTGAAAAAAGGGCTTGACAAAGCGTTTTTCGTGTGATATAATAGCAAAGCTGTCGCGAAGTTTCGGCTTCGTGAGCATCGATCCTTGAAAATTGAACAACAGAATTTCGAAAACAAAACTTTTGTGAAAACAAAAGGTGTGTAAGGAATCTCGTTAAGAACACATTGAGTAATACTCGAAAAAGTAAGAGAAGCTAAGAATCTTAGCTCTAGAAAACGGTTTTATGTGCTTCGGCATATAAGATACAATTTTTTAG
>JAZSBJ010000140.1:0-2546 GCA_045602305.1 Eubacteriales bacterium
TTCATAGATAAATCCTCCAATGTGTTTTTTGTTTTCGACTGGCAGGTCTTCTTCATTATAACACATTGGAGGATTTTTTCTCACCGGTTAACCTCTTTTGAACCACGCGACTATCGCGTGGTTTTCGTTTTACAGCAAAAACACGGCGGTGTCGTTTGGCACCGCCGTACAAATCATTTCAGATCAAGCTCTGGGGGAAGGTCGATCTCATCCGATACGTATTTCCCGTTTTTCTTGCGTTGACGGACGCATTCGGAAAGAAGATACTCGATCTGCCCGTTGATGGAGCGAAAGTCGTCCTCCGCCCAAGAAGCAATCGCGGCATAGAGCTTAGGCGATAAGCGAAGGGGGACTTGCTTTTTTCCTTGCTCGTTCATCTTAATACAGACTTCCCGAATTAACGACAGGCTGTGCGTCGCGGTTGCCGCAGAGTACGACGAGGAGATTTGACACCATTGCCGCTTTGCGCTCTTCATCCAGCTGTACCGTGCCGTGCTCAGCAAGACGGTCGAGTGCCATTTCCACCATACCGACGGCGCCGTCAACGATCATCTTGCGCGCGTCAATGATGGCAGATGCTTGCTGTCTTTGGAGCATTACTGCCGCGATCTCGGTCGCATAGGCAAGGTAGGTGATGCGGGCTTCGATGATCTCAATGCCTGCCTCTGCTACGCGCTCACCGATCTCATCGCGAATGCGGGAGGCAACGACCTCGCTCGAGCCGCGCAGGCTTCCGTCGTCTGCCAAGCCATCGCCCGTGGTATCGACACCGGGAGCAACGTCGTAGGGATAGATGCGTACGATGTTGCGAAGCGCGGTATCGCACTGCAAGGAGAGATATTCCTTGTAGTTATCAACGTTAAAGACCGCCTTTGCGGTGTCGACAATGCGCCAAGTCACCGCAATACCGATCTCAATGGGGTTGCCGAGGCAATCGTTGATCTTCTGGCGGTTGTTGTTGAGCGTCATAATCTTGAGAGAGAGCTTTTTATCCACCACGGTTGCCGCCTTCTGCCCCGTTGTGGCAGCAAGGACGGGCGCTTTCTTGACGTCACCGCTTTGGTTAAGCTCTGTGGTTGCGGCAGGGTTTACGCTCGCACAAAAGGGGTTGATGGCAAAAAAGCCGTCGCCCTTAATGGTGCCGATGTACTTGCCGAAGAGCGTGAGAACGAGCGCCTCTTGGGGCTTAAGCACGCGAAGCCCGAGAAGCGGGATCCAGCCGAGGCAAAGGACAAACATACTGACGACAAAGAGCACGGGATTTCCGTCACCGTTTTCGCCGAGAATGATACCACCCGCGATTACACCTGCCAATGCCACAAGCAAAAGCAAAATGTCAAGCAGAAGCACGAGCATACCGTGCTTTTTGTTTTTGAGTTCAATTTCTTTCATTGATTTTCTCCTTTTTTGTTTTTTGCATCTTTATGATATCATATTGATATCAATTTGTCAAGGGGTTTTTCAAAAAAACAAGAATTGACAAAACGAGCCGTGTGCGCTATAATAGAATACGCAATTTGTATTGGAGGTGCATATGACCGCGCTTTACATTACGCTCGGCGCACTTGCGGGCGTTTTACTTCTTATTCTACTCACGGCGTTTGTTTGCTTTCGTATGACCTTTTATTCAAAGACGCGCAGCGAAGCCGCACTTGCTGAATATCGCCTGCCCCAAGGGGCTTCCTATCTCCCCTATCGCGAGGAAATGTTTGGTTGGATCAAGTGGGCGAGAGAATTTCCTTATATCAAAATGGAAATTCGCTCTTACGACGGTCTTACGCTCCGCGGGCGCTACTATGAAAAGGAAAAGGGGCTCCCAATCGAGATCCAGTTTCACGGATACAGAGGCGACTCGGACAGAGATCTCAGCGGAGCCGTTGCCCGCGCCTTTGCCGTAGGACGCAACGCCCTCATCGTTGACCACCGCGGGAGCGGTAGAAGCGAGGGACACGTGATCACCTTCGGCGCAAAGGAAACGCGCGACTGTCTTGCGTGGGTCCGGCACGCCGTCCGTGTTTTTGGCGAGGATGTGCGGCTTCATTTGACGGGTATTTCTATGGGGGCGGCAACCGTTCTTATGGCATCGGGCGAGGCACTTCCCCCGCAAGTCAAGGGCGTGCTTGCCGACTGCCCGTATTCCTCGGCAAAAGAGATCATTCAAAAGGTCATTCGCGATATGGGGCTTCCCGCTTCCCTCTTTTATCCCTTCGTGCGCCTTGGCGCGCGGCTCTTCGGCGGATTCGATCCCGATGACGCATCCCCGATAGAAGCCGTTAAGCGCGCAAGCGTTCCCATCATTTTCTACCACGGCGAAGCGGACGGTTTCGTTCCCTGCGAGATGAGCGTGCGCCTTTTTGAAGCGTGCGCTTCTCTCCAAAAGCGTCTTATCACGGTCAAGGGAGCCGACCACGGGCTTGCCTTTTCGGTGGATAAGGAAAATTACTTAAAAACGCTCAAGGAATTCATTGACGAAAACCGTATGGCGTAACGAAAACGAAGAACGGGAAAAGGGCGGGCGGGCGGTTTTTGGGCTTTCGGGGCGGCGC
>JAZSBJ010000141.1:0-11451 GCA_045602305.1 Eubacteriales bacterium
AAGCGCGCCCCCCAAGGGTCGCGCTTTGCTTCATACTGCGCCAAGGGCGCAGTGCTTCGTGGCGCGAAGCGCCGCTTCATTGTGCGTAGCACAGCTTCATTTTACTAAAAAGGACGGCGAGAGCCGTCCTTTTTGTTTTTGGGAATGTGCCGTGCCTTCCACGAGCGAGCAGATTTTGAGCAGATTTTTTCGTTCGCGTGCCGAAGGTGTATACCATACTCCGAGTGCGCGCGAAGGGAAAAAGATGCCGAAATATGCCGACCACGGGCGAGCAGATCAAACTCTCTCGACCTTAATTGTGTTCGTATTTCCGCTCATTCCGTTTACTTTTCCCCCCGTGAGAACCACGTTGTCGCCCTTGGAAAGCTTGTAAACGCGCTTGGCGTGTAACAGTCCTTGATAGAACATTACCTCTGCGGATTCATATTCCTCACTAAGCACAGGCGTTACGCCCCAGCTGAGGTTTAGTTGACGCCACGCCCTGACCGAGGTCGTTACGCCGAGAATATCGGCAGGCGAGCGGAAGCGGCTGACCATTCGCGCCGTTACACCCGACATCGAGTTTACCACGATGCATCTGGCAGATACGTCGATCGCCATCGCGCAGGTCGCGTGAGAGATGGCGTCAAGGTTGTTGCGGATCTTGTATTCGGTGGTGGCAAACCAACGCTTGTAGTCGATGTGCTTTTCGGTGTATTCGGCGATCTCCGCCATATTCTTGACCGCCTCAATGGGGTACTTGCCCGCCGCCGTTTCGCCCGAAAGCATCACAGCAGAGGAACCGTCGTAGACGGCGTTTGCTACGTCCGAGATCTCCGCGCGCGTGGGACGGGGATTGTGGATCATACTCTCAAGCATTTCGGTCGCCGTAATGACGCGCTTGCCGAGCAGACGGCACTCCTTGATGATCTGCTTTTGCACCGAGGGGACTTCAACGTAGGGGATCTCGACACCGAGGTCGCCTCTTGCGACCATAATGCCGTCCGCCACCTCGCAGATCTCGTCGATGTTCTCGACGCCCGCGCGATTTTCGATCTTAGCAATGAGTCCGATCTCGCTGCCGCCGTTTTCATCAAGAAAGTCGCGCACCGCCTCAGCGTCCGCCTTTGAGGACACGAAGGACGCGGCAACGAAGTCGATCTCCTCGCGAATGCCGAACAAAAGGTCCTCTTTGTCCTGCTCGGAAAGGTAGGCGTGACGAAGCACTCTACCGGGGAAATTCATACTCTTGCGGTCGGAAACCACGCCGCCCGTCAGGACGCGGGTATAGACCTCTGTGCCCTCGATCTTCTCAACGCGGAAGGAAACGAGCCCGTTGTTGACAAGCACGGTATCTCCCACCGAAAGGTCGTCCGTTAGGTGGTCGTAGTTGACCGAAACACAGCTCTCATCCCCCACGACGTCACGGGTGGTAAAGGTAAAGGACGCGCCGTCGACAAGCTCCACTCTGCCCTTTTCAAAGGTGCGGATGCGGTACTCGGGTCCCTTGGTGTCAAGCATCACCGCGATGGGAAGAGCAAGCTTCTCGCGGACGCGGCGAATGCGCTCCATCACCGCTTTGTGTCCCTCGTGGGTGCCGTGCGAGAAGTTCAAGCGCGCCACGTTCATACCGTTTTTGCAAAGCGCTTCTAACATCTCCTCGCTGTCCGTTGCGGGGCCGATGGTGCAAATAATTTTTGTTTTTCTCATATTTTTTCCTCATAAAAGGGGAAGGCATTTGCCTTCCCCTTTTCTCTTTTACGAAAGTGTCCTAGTCAGGGCGGGTTAGATAAAGGGATTGATGGCACCCATCACGAAAAGCACCGCGATGATGACGGGGAGTACGAATTTCATATAGCCGTACATCCATCTCTTTACCTTAAGTCCCGTACCCGTATTTGCCTCTTGCATAAAGTTCTCAAAGCCCCAACCGCGCTTCCAAGTGCAGAAGATGGTGAAGATGAGGGCGCCAAGCGGCAAAAGAATGTTGGAAACGAGATAATCCTCGACGTCAAGCACGGACGAGAGCTTTCCAAGCGAGAGCCCCGAAAGACCGCCAAAAACGCAAGGCAGGGTAAGAAGAAATACGGCAACGCCGCAAACGAGCGACGCCTTGCCCTTTTTCCAGCCCGTGAGGTCCTGTACGCAGGAGAGAATGTTCTGGAACACGGCAAAAACGGTGGAAAGTGCGGCAAACGCCATAAAGATGAAGAAGAGCGTGCCGAACACCTGTCCGCCCCACATATCGTGGAAGATGCTGGGCAGAGCGATAAAGATGAGGGGCGGTCCCGCCGACACCTCAACGTTAAAGGTCGCGCAAGCGGGGAAAATGATCAGACCCGCGAGAAGTGCCACAAGCGTATCGAGGGCAGTCACACGCACGCTCTCTCCGAGCAGGGCGTGCTTTTTGTCGATGAAGCTGCCAAAGATCGCCATTGAGCCGATGCCAATGGAAAGGGTAAAGAAGGCTTGGTTCATCGCGGCGGTAATGACGCCGATGATGCCGTTGTGCGCGGGGTCGAGGAAATTGTCAAGGCTGGGGAGCAGATAGAAGGAAAGTCCTTCCTTTGCGCCCTCCAAGGTAAAGGAGTTGATGACAAGCGCGATCATAATGATGAAAAGCGCCACCATCATCACCTTGGTCACACGTTCAAGGCCGCCCTGCAAGGAGCGCGAGCAGACAAAGAAGCCGAGCGCCGTCACCCCAAGCACGACGAGAGCAAGCGTCCAAGGGGACGCGATCATTCCGTCAAAGAGCGCACCGAAGCCGTCTGCGGGCGTCGACTGGAATTTTCCCGTCAGTGCGTGGAAGAAATAGATGATCGTCCAAGAGCAAACGGGCACGTAAAACATCATCAAAATGAAGTTGCCCGCCAAGGCAGCGTAGCCGTGTGCGCGGAAGGGGCTTCCCTTGGGCGTTAACTCGTGGTAAAGACGCACGGGGCTCTTTTGCGCGGCTCTGCCGAGCGCAAACTCCATCGTCATCAGAGGAACGCCCAGAAGAACGAGGAAAAGAAGATAGAACAAAACGAAAAACGCACCGCCGTTCTGTCCCGTGATGGTGGGAAACTTCCATACGTTCCCCATACCCACGGCACAGCCGACCGAAAGAAGAATAAAACCTAAGCGAGAGCCCAATCGCTCGCGAGGCTGATTGTCCATAATAAAGTCCTCTCTTTTGTAAACCTTGTTTTACTTTCGGGAGTGGTTTTGCTTATTCGTACAGAGGGAATCGACGGCAGATCTCCGCAACGCCTGCCTTGATCGCTTCCTTATCCGTTTCAAAGGAGCGAATGGCGCGGGTGATATAGTCCGCGATCAGGTCCATCTCAGCGACACCCAAGCCGCGCGTCGTGACGGCGGGGGTACCGATGCGGACACCACTCGTGACCATAGGCTTCTCGGGGTCGCCGGGAATGGCGTTCTTGTTGAGGGTGATATGCACCTCGTCAAGACGGGCTTCCAGCTCCTTGCCCGTCACGCCCGTGCCGCGCAGATCAAGCAGCATCAAGTGGTTGTCCGTGCCGCCCGTGACCATATTGACGCCTCTCTTGCGGAAGCCCTCGGCAAGTGCCGCGGCGTTTTCCACAATGCGTCTTTGATAGTCCTTAAACTCCTCGGTGAGTGCCTCGCCGAGTGCGACCGCCTTGGCGGCAACCACGTGCATAAGAGGACCGCCCTGCGTGCCGGGGAAGATCGCCTTGTCGACTGCCTTGGCAAACTCCTCGCGGCAAAGGATCATACCGCCGCGGGGACCGCGAAGGGTCTTGTGCGTCGTCGTGGTTACAATGTCGGCATAGGGAACGGGGCTCTCGTGTACGCCTGCGGCGACGAGTCCCGCGATGTGCGCCATATCCACCATAAAATACGCGCCCACCTCTTTTGCGATTGCGGAAAGCACATCAAACTTGATGGCGCGGGGATACGCAGAAGCACCCGCAACGATGAGCGCGGGCTTGCATTCAAGCGCCTTACGGCGTACGTCCTCGTAATCGATGTAGCCGTCCGCGCCCACACCGTAGGGCACGAAGCTATAGAGCTTGCCCGATTGGTTGACGGGAGAGCCGTGGGTGAGGTGTCCGCCCGCGTCGAGCGACATACCCATTACGGTGTCGCCGGGCTTGATAAGTGCGGCATACGCCGCCATATTTGCCTGCGCGCCCGAGTGCGGCTGAACGTTTGCGTGCTCTGCACCGAACAAGCGGCAAGCGCGCTCACGCGCGATCTCCTCGACCTCGTCCACGTATACGCAGCCGCCGTAATAGCGGTGCGCGGGGTAGCCCTCGGCATATTTATTGGTAAGCACCGAGCCCATCGCCATAAGCACGGCGGGAGATACGATGTTCTCCGAGGCGATCAGCTCAAGGTTGTCCCGCTGACGGCCAAGCTCGCGTCCCATTGCGGCGGCAACGTCCGCGTCATACGCGGAAAGCGCGGGGATGTTGTCCTTGTAATCGTTGTACATATTGTCCTCCAAAGCAAAAATTTTACCAATATATATTATAACCAAATACCCCTGTGCTGTCAATAGATTTTCCTTTTTTTCCAAAAAAGAGAGCGGGAACGGACGTGCTCCGTTCCCGCCGAAAAAATGCGGATCATTTTCTGTTTTTCTTTCTGGAAACCAATTCCTCAAAGTAGATCTGCGGCACACCCGTCGAACGCGGGGGAATATAATGGTGCGATGCCTTGAGGCTCTCTTCGTCGGGATAGGACGAATAAAGACCGCCGAGAAGTCCGCTGTGGTCGCTTCCGCCCGAGATAAAGAGATCCTTTTCAAGCGCGATCTTAAGCGCTCTCGCTCTTTGCTCCTCGTTAAGATCGGAGTGCCAAACCTCAATGCCCTCAATGCCGAGCGCAAGATACTCGTCGATCCTATCCATCTGCGCGTCGGTAGGATGGGCAAGCACACAAAAGCCGCCCGCCTCTTTGACCATCGCGATCAGCTTATCCGCATCCATAAAGTCACGCACGGGGGGATAGTTTCCTCTTTGCTTGGCAAAGTTCTTCGCAAACCAAGCGGCGTACTCCTCTTCCTTGACAAGTCCCTTCGCCTTCATTGCGCGGAAGACGTGGTTGTTGCAAAGCCAAATGACACCCTTGTTGTACTCTTCCACCTCTTCCCAGGTGATGCCCGCAATGGCACCCGTGGCTACGCCCTCGTCAAAGCACTTTTTCGTGTTGTCCGTCTGGCGGAAGCCCATATCGGCAAGATACTGCTTCATCGGGGGATATTCGGGGTCAAAATCAAAGGCGACGATGTGTGCGTACATCGGACGGCAGACCGAAAACTCCACGGCAAAGATACAGCGGAGCCCTTCCCTCTCGCAAGCCGCCTTCAGCTCGGGGTACGCGGTCGCCGCGTCGTGGTCGGAGATGGCGATGGCGGAAAAGCCCTCTTCCTTGGCAACGCGCGCCATCTCGGCGGGCGAATGCACGCCGTCGGAATGGGTGGAGTGTGTATGTAGGTTTGCGTACATTTCCATTTTCTCTTCTCCCTTGCGCCTTAAGCGTTCTTTTTCTTTTCTCTCTGCTCTAAGAAGTTGCGGAAGATCTTAATGCCGAACTCCGCCGTTTCCACGAGCATCTCTTCTCCAAAGCAACGGAGCGAGATCTCAAGGTTGTAAATGCCGTTATAGCCCACCTCGTCCAGCGCGTCCATCACGTCGTTCCAATCAATGTCACCCGTAAGGGGCGGCTTGTGCTGGTCGGTCAGGGTGTTGTTGTCGTGCAGGTGAAGCACCGAGATGTCGCTGCCAAAGCGGCGGATAAAGTCCGCGGGATTGGGTTCTCCAAAGCGCATTGCCTTGTTGCAGTGTCCCGTGTCGATGCACACGGTAAACATATCGCCGTACTCGCTCTCCTTGACGCGGCGATAGCCCTCGACGAAGTTGTCGAAGCTGCCGAAGAAGTCAATGCAACAGAAATTCTTTTGCTTGTTGTTGGCGTCGCCAAAGGTTTCGGTCGCGATCTTGACGCCCATCTTCTTGGCGTAAGGAAGAAGTCCCGTAAACATCTCGTAATTGAGGCGTTGCATCATCTCGGGATCGGCGTCGGGACCGTGGTAGATGGACGAAATGGTGTGAATGACGCACACGGGCGCGCCGAGGGCGGCGGTCGCCAAGATGTCGATGTGCATATTCTTCATCAAAGCGTCGTTAAACTCGGGGTCGTCGTAATGAAGCCCTGCGAGCTTGCCGTGCGTTTGCGAAATGATGAGTCCGAGCGAGCGCGCATACTCACCCACCTTTTTATAATAGGCGACGATCTCTTCCTCGCTCTTCGAGTAGATGTTGTCCTTTTGACGGTAGTCGTTGAGGTAATAGTCGAGCGAAAAGTCAATGGCGTCCGCCCCGATCTCCTTTGCGATCTCAATGGCGCGCATATCGCCGTATTTGATCTGAAGCGAACCGATAGTAATACCAATCAAATGCTTTTTCATAGCGTTCTCCTTTGAACACCCTACGGGT
Organism: Eubacteriales bacterium; assembly: GCA_045602305.1. Lineage (GTDB taxonomy): Bacteria > Bacillota > Clostridia > Oscillospirales > CAG-272 > UBA1740. The sequence continues at coordinate 6,450 of JAZSBJ010000141.1, forward strand.
GTTTTTCTATGTTCAGTTTAGCACAGAGCGCCGCCGTTGTCAATCGTTTTTGCCCATAAAATCTACACAAAGGCGGAAAAACATTCCGAAATGGTCGGACGGATACTTGCCGTCCACCGTCCCGTCGATCATCTCGTGAAAAACGGGGGTAACGCCGCCGTCCGTAAAGCAATAGTCAATATGCTGATCGCGCACGACGGTGGGGTCATAATCGTGGAAGGTGTCGCGGAAATCCTTTGCTGTCACGGCGTTCGCGTCGGTAAAATGCTTGGTCATCTCCGCGTAGCCCGCGCTCGCGGGCGTCATATTGAAGTCGCCAAGCACGAAGGTGGGATATGCGGAAACCTTTTTCGCATAGGTGTGAATGAGCGCCGCGCTCGCCACCTGTCCCTCGTCGCCAAAGCCGAAATGGGTGTTCATCACCGTAAAGCAGGCGCCGCTTTCTTTTTCGCGGAGCGTGGCGTAAAGACAAATGCGGTAGCAGTTGTAAAGCGCGTCCCAGCCGCGCGACTCGATTTCAGGCGTATCCGAAAGCCAAAACCAGCCGCGACCTAAGCAGTCAAAGCGGTCGCGCTTCCAGAGAATGGGACCGCCCTCGTGGTTGCTTTCGGCGCGGTATTTGTTGAAGATCTCATAGCGATCGCCATAGATGCGCGCGATATGCTCTTCCCAAGCGGGCGTGTATTCTTGAAAGCCGAGAACGTCCGCGTCGTAGGGCGCCGTGAGCGCATCAAGACGGGGCGCGCGCTCCGCGATCGAGTGACCGTTTGCGTCGTCGCGAAAACGAATGTTAAAGCTGATGACCTTAAGCTCCATAGTTTTTCCCTTTTCAAACGAAACAAAGTTTATTTGCAAACATAAGTTTGCATTTTGCGAAAAGATCTCGCCGTTTAACGGATCTCCACCGTCTTTTCTTGCACAAAGGTGACCTTTGTCAGCCCTTCGTCCGCAGAGCTTCCGCCCACGAGGATCTCAAACGCGCCCGCTTCCATCACGCGGCGTCCGTCGGGCAGGACCAAGGAGAAATCCTTTTCTTTAAGGGCAAAGCGACACACCCTCTCCTCACGCGGCAAAAGCGTCACCTTTTCAAACGCAATCAACTGCTTGACGGGTGTCATCACCGAAGAAACGGGGTCCCTAAAATACACTTGAACGACCTCTTTGCCCGCGGACTCTCCCTCGTTTTTCACCTTAAAGACGAGCGTGAGGGTGTCCTTGTCAAAGGACGCATCGCTGTACGAAAAGCGCGTATACGAAAGCCCCTCGCCAAAGACGAAAAGCGGCTTTTTGGGCGCATCCACGTAGCTCTCGCGGTGCCAGCCGGGCAAATGGTTGTAATAGCAGGGCTGTTGCCCTACGCTGTACGGGAAGGAGATGGGGAGCTTGCCCGAAGGGTTATTGATGCCGAAAACGGTTTCCGCAAGCGCCTGTCCGCCATACGCGCCGAGGTTAAAGCCGGTGAGAAACGCCGCGCTATGCGCGACCACCTCGGGCACACATAAGGGCTTCGACGCAATCATCACCGACACGATGGGCTTCCCTGCGCGCGTTAATCTTGCAAAGACCTCGGCTTGTGCCTCTGTGAGGGCTGGGTTTGCGCGGTCCTTTCCCTCGCCCGTTTCAAAAATGCTGTCGCCAAAGGCGAATACGACGAGATCGCTCTCCTCTACGAGCGCAAGGGAGCGCGCAAGCTCCGCTTCGTCGTTTTCAAAAATGCCGCACCCCTTTGCGTAGATCACTTCGCAGTCAAACGCGTCCTGCAAAGCGCGCATTCCCTCGATGAGGGTGACGTAGGGGCGCACGGGCTCGGTATCGAAATTCGGGTTCGGGTGCGAAAAATAGGTCCAATCGCCGTACATATCCCGCACGGCGTCGGCGTTTGCGCCCATCACGACGATCTTTTTGCGCGCGCCCTTTTGCAAAGGTAATATGCCGTCGTTTTTAAGCAAAACGACGCACTCTCTTGCCATCTCGCAGTTCAGCTCTCTATGCGCCACAGCGCCGAGGAAGCCCTCGTCCACGCGCTTGTACGGGTCGTCGAAAAGTCCAAGTCGCATTTTGACGGTCAAAATTCTGCGGACCGCCTCGTCAAGCACGCGCACGTCCACTCTGCCGCTATCGACCAATCGCACGGCGGCGTCCAAATACGCCTCTGTCTTCATCATCATATCGTTGCCCGCGTTCAAGGCAAGCGCCGACGCCTCTTCAAGGCTCGAAGCGACCTTTTGGCAGGTGATCAGCTGATTTACGTTGTCCCAGTCGGTTACGACAAAGCCGTCAAACCCAAGCTCTGCTTTGAGAATGCCGTCAAGAAGTCTTTTGTCCGTCGTGCAGGGCACGCCGTCGAGCGAGCCGTACGCCGTCATAACGGTAGCACACCCAGCCTCGACCGCCTTTTCAAAGGGCGGCAAAAATTCGGCGCGCATCTTGCGCTGGGTGATCTCGGTATCGTAGGAGTCGCGTGCGCCCGTCGATTCTCCGTAGCCGATATAGTGCTTCGCGCACGCGAGGATCTTTCCCTCTTTGGAAAGGTCGTCGCCCTGATACCCGCGGATCATCGCGGCACCCAGCACGCCCGCGAGATGCTTATCCTCGCCAAAGGTTTCGGGTACGCGTCCCCAGCGAATATCTCTGCCGAGGCACAAAACGGGAGAAAAGGTCCAGTGCAAGCCGTCCGCCGCCACTTCCCTTGCCGTTGCGCTCGCCATCTCTTCTACGAGCGTCGGATTAAAGCTGCACGCCATAGACAGCTGTGTCGGGAACACGGTGGCGTTTTTATTTAAGCAATGCCCGTGAATGGCATCAATGCCGAAAAGCAGAGGAATGCCCGCGCCGTTTGACACGGCAAGCGCTTGCAAATGCCGCGCGTCGTCGCCAAGCACGTGCAGAAAGGACCCAACGCCCAACCGCGCGTACGCCTCTGCCTTTTCCTTTGGCATATCCGTGTACGCGACCTGTAGCGTTTGCGCGACCTTTTCCTTGACGGACATTTTCGCCAAAAGCGCATCTACCGCTTGCTTTATATCCTTTTTCATAGCAGCTCCCCTTGCTTTGCTTCAAACAAGGGCGCGCACAGCGTTCCGCGCGGCGCCCATCGCGGTTTTATTATAGCAAAAAAACGGCCCTTTGTCAATGCGTTTGGGCAAAGATCCGCTCCCAAAAAACCACCTTGAAACAGAAACAAAAAAGCACCCCTTTCGGGATGCTTCGTTCTTTGAGACGTGTTGACAAAAAAGATGCCTTAGACTTCAGGAGAAAAGAGCTTAAAAACAGCCTCAGACATTACAAAAATATCTTTTGCACTACTAAGCTTTCCTTTTTTGGCAGATACCCAAATTCCCTCGTCAAGCCCTACAATAACCCCGGGTTTTCCTTTGATAACCACAAGTGTAATTTCATCCTTTTCGCGTCTGGGATTCACAAGAACAGTTTTAACAATAGATGGAGTGCATATCCCCCCCATCATATAACGTTGTTCCCAATACACCGTATTGTCTGATTCGCAATATATACTAGTTGCCTTGGTCGCCGAATTTTTACTGATATAAACGGTATATTTTTGGGAGTTTACTTCAAACGTGACTTTTCTATAAAGGTCATTTTCCTCTGTTGTCTTTCCAAAAGAACGGAAAGCATTATAGATTGAGAGATTGTTTTCGCTTAAACACTGCATAATATCTGCAACATCACAGGAAAGTGCTGTACATATTCTCGCAATCGTATCGGTAGTTACGGTCTCATTTTTTGCAAGCTTTGCAATTATGCGTGAGCTAAGTCCTGTAAGTTCCATCAGATCGGATTTTGATAGTCCCTTTTCCGCCATCAATTTCCACAAGTTAGAGTAGTCAATATACATATTATCACCGTCCTTCCTGTGTTCATTATAACACACATTTTACCATTTGTCAATAATATTTTACGATAGTAAATGTTTTGCGTAAAAAGAATCCTTTCGGTCAGGTTATCACCATTATACCGAAAGGATGTTATAAGTCCAGATAAATATTTGAAAATTATTTGTTATCAAATTATGTGATTAAACGAACGGCGAAATTCGTTTGCGCGAAGCGCAACATCATTGATGCGAAGCATCACATCATTGCGAAGCACATCATTTGCCGCAGGCAACATCGTTCATTTGTGTCCGCAAGCGGACAATGATGTTGAGCTAAAGCTCAAATGATGTTGCGTGCAAGCACGCAAATGATGTTGTGTCCTACGGACACAAATGAAAAAATCCATCGCGATTGCGATGGATTTTTTGGAGGCGCCACCCGGAATCGGACCGGGGATAAAGGTTTTGCAGACCTCTGCCTTACCGCTTGGCTATGGCGCCATATGTGGCTTGGGGAAAAAATCACGGGCTTGTCAAACAAGCCCGTGACGGTTGGAGCGGATTACGGGGCTCGAACCCGCCACCTCGACCTTGGCAAGGTCGCGCTCTACCAAATGAGCTAAATCCGCATAAAAGCGGCTCCATATAATTGTTGCCGCTGGTGCCTCCGGTCGGAATCGAACCAACGACACGAGGATTTTCAGTCCTCTGCTCTACCGACTGAGCTACAGAGGCGTGTAAGTGGCGACCCGGATGGGGCTCGAACCCACGACCTCCAGCGTGACAGGCTGGCGCTCTAACCAACTGAGCTACCGGGCCACAATTTACATCTGCGCTTTCGCGCTGGTGGGAACAACAGGGCTCGAACCTATGACCCTCTGCTTGTAAGGCAGATGCTCTCCCAACTGAGCTATGCTCCCATCACGTCGCCTACTTCCTTTCAGCGACTCGATTATTATATCACATACTTTTTATCTTGTCAATACTTTTTTTGAATATTTTTCAATTTTTTTGAGATTTTTTTATAATTTTTTCAATATCACTTTCTGTAAATACCTCTTTTCGCGTACAAAAACGGCATTTTACCTCAAGCTCACGTGCTTTTCCCTCGGCTTCCTGTTCGTCAAGCATCTCATAAAGATCCTTTTCTCCCAAAGTAACAAGTGC
>JAZSBJ010000142.1:0-10032 GCA_045602305.1 Eubacteriales bacterium
GGCAAGCAGCAGATGGTGGAGATCGCCAAAGCCATCTCGCGCGACGCAAAGCTCCTTATCCTTGACGAGCCCACCGCGGCGCTCACGCTCGCGGAGATCGAAGAGCTCTTCCGCATTATGGGCGAGCTTAAGGCAAAGGGCATCGGAATGGTGTATATCTCGCACCGTATGGACGAGATCAAGCGCATCTCCGACCGCATCACCGTTATGCGTGACGGCGAGTACGTCGGCACGGTAAACACGGCAGAGGTCACCAAGGACGAGATCATTCAAATGATGATCGGTCGCGTGGTGTACGAGGACCCCAAAACGCACAGCGAGGTCGCGCCCGACGCGCCCGTGGTGCTTGAGGTCAAAAATCTTTGCAGTGGCAAGACCATTCGCGACGTTTCCTTTACGCTTCGCCGCGGTGAGATCCTCGGCTTCTCGGGTCTTATGGGCGCGGGAAGAACAGAGGTTGCGCGCGCCATCTTCGGCGCGGACCGCTTTGACAGCGGCGAGATCTACGTAAACGGCGAAAAGGTAGACATTCGCTCTCCCGAGGACGCCATCAAGCACGGCATCGGCTATCTCTCCGAGGACAGAAAGCAGTTTGGGCTTATGCTCCTCAAGTCGGTTGCCGAAAATACGGCGATCGCCTCGATGGACCGATACGTAAAGGGCGGGCTTATCCGCGACAAGGCGCTCAAAGACGAGGCGGAAGCCTTCAACGCCAAGCTCCGCACCAAGACCCCCTCAATGGACCAAGCACTCAAAAACCTCTCGGGCGGTAACCAGCAAAAGGTTATCATCGCCAGATGGCTGATCAAGGACAGCGACATTCTCATCTTCGACGAGCCCACGCGCGGCATCGACGTCGGTGCCAAGAGTGAGATCTACGCCCTGATGAACGAGCTGTCGAAACAGGGAAAATCCATCATTATGATCTCCTCGGAGCTTGTCGAGGTGCTTCGTATGTCTGACCGCGTGCTTGTAATGTGCGAGGGCAGAAAGACGGGCGAGCTTGATATTTCCGAGGCAAATCAGGAAAACATTATGCAACTTGCTACGATGCGAGAGGAGAATTAACCTATGAACAATGCGAATAAATTCGGCGCGCCGCTGAACCTGCGCGGCCGCATCCGTCAAACGGGAGTTAAGGCAGGCAACTACGTAAAAACCAACGGCAAGCAGAATATCGTTATCATCGCGGCAACGATCGTTCTCTTCTTGCTCTTCACGCTCATCAACTCAAACTTTGCAAGCTCTGCAAACCTGCTCGTGCTATCGAAGTCGCTCGTTCCCTACGCGATTATGGCACTCGGCGTCACCTTCGTCATCGCCACGGGCGGCATCGACCTCTCGATCGGTACCGTGTGTATCGGCTCGGCGGTGCTTGCAGGTGCCATTTGTAACACCACCGTTACGGTAACGGAAAGCCTTTGGCTGACCATTCCGCTGATCATCATCTTCGGTCTTGCCTTCGGTCTTCTCAACGGCGTGCTCATTGCCAAGTGCAAGATCCCGCCCTTTATCGCAACGCTCGGCACGATGCTTCTCTCCCGCGGTCTTACCGCAGTGATCGCACAGATCCTCACCGAGAAGTCCTCTGCCATCAAGTATCCCACCACGGGCTGGTTCCAAAACCTGTTCTCTAGCCTCAACGGCTTCCCCATCGGTCTTGTATGGGTTCTCGTGCTTACCGTCATTTGTATGATCGTAATGTACAAGACCCGCACGGGCAGATACATTCTTGCCATCGGCTCCAACGAGGAAGCAACCCGCCTTTCGGGCATCAATGTTGACCGCTACAAGATCATCGCTTACGCCATCTGCGGCTTGTTCTCGGGTATGGCGGCGCTGTTCTGGACGGCGGCAAACCCCTCGCTCACCCTTGCCTCGGGCAACGGTATGGAGCTTGACGCCATCGCAGGCGTTTACATCGGCGGTACGAGCACCACGGGCGGCTTTGCCTCGGTGGCAGGTACCATCTTCGGCTCGCTCATTCTCGTCGTGATCCGTCAGGGTCTGAACTTTGCACTGATGACCTTCGGCAGCTCCCTCTCGGCAACCTTTATCACCTACGCGGTGACGGGTGTCATCGTTGTGGGCGCCGTGCTTCTCGACGTATTCAAGAAGAAGGCTGCAGCCAAGGTCAAGATCGAAACCCCCGCAGAAAAGCTCAAGAAGTCCATTAAGGAAGAGATCGCAGCACTCCGCATCGAAGAGGACTACGCACTCTCCGCCAAGGACAACGCCGAAGCACAGGCGCGCGCCGCACAGATCAAGGAAGAGATCGCCGCGCTCAAAGCACGCCTTGCATCCGAGCTTCCCGCACTTAAAGCACAAAAGTAATCAAAAAACCGAGAAGGCGCTTTGCCCTCTCCCCAAATCCGTATAAAACCATCTTTGATGGGTTTATAAAAATAAAAAAATTTTGGAGGACCATTATGAAAAGATTCACCAAGATTCTCGCACTCACGCTCGCGCTGATCCTTTCGCTTGCCGCACTCGTATCCTGCGGCGGTACGGAGGAAAAGACGATCGCTGTCGTCGCAAAGGGCGAAACCCACGCGTTCTGGCAGGCAGTTAAGGCAGGCGCAGAGGCAGCCGGCGAAGAGTACGGCTACAAGGTCACCTTCCGCGGCCCCACCGCTGAAAGTGAAGAGTTCGTAGGCACGCAGAGAGAAATGGTGCAGGCAGCCCTCAACGACAAGAGCGTTAAGGCAATCGTTCTTGCTACCATCGGTCTTGGCTTTACCGACGAGCTGACCGCAGCTTACAACAAGAACATTCCGATCGTAGAGTTCGATAGCGGTCTGTACTCCGGCGGTGCTGACATCACCGAGGGCAAGGATCCCACCATCGGAAGCGTAGCAACCGACAACAAGGCTGCTGCAGCTGTCGTTGCTGAAAACTTCTACGCTTACCTCAAGGCACAGAACGTGCTTAAGGACGGCTACAAGATCGGTATCATCCAGCACGACTCTACCTCTACGGGTATTGACAGAGCAGGCGGCTTCAAGGAGAAGATCGAGGCACTCGCTACCGCAGATGGCTTCGACCTTGACATCAACGTTCAGATCAAGACCAACACCACGGGCGACTACAAGCTCGGTCTGACCGCACTCAAGGAGTGGGGCGCAGCTTCCATCTTTATGACCAACGAGGGTGTTGTAAACGAGGTATTCCCCGAGATCTCGAGCGACAAGGATTCCTACAAGGATATCCTCTTCTGCGGCTTTGACGCAGGCACCAACCAGTACAACTGGATGAAGGACGGCGGCGAAACCTATGCGCTCCTCGTCGGCTCGGTTGCTCAGGACTCCTACAACATCGGCTACAAGGCTGTTGAGCTGGCTGCAAAGAAGCTCGCAGGCGAATCCATCGCTGACGTTGGTATCGCAGGTGTTTGGTACAACAAGGACAACATCGACGAGCAGAAGGATAAGAACATCTTCTATATGGGCTAATTCCTTCCCACATCTCTTGCAAAGAGGGCGAGAATTTTCTCGCCCTCTTTTTTTTCTATGTTTTCCCTGACTTTCTTTAAATTCAGACGATTTTTCCTAAAAAAACACTTGCTTTTGTCGCAAAAGAGGTTTATAATGGGGCTAGCAAACAACCGGCAAATAAACAAAAGGGAGATTTCCTTATGAATTGGGCTGAACTGCGCGAAGAAGAATTTGAGGGCGCCGTCAAAAAGTCGGGCGGTCTTTGCATCGTTCCCGTCGGATGCTATGAAATGCACGGTGAGCATCTCCCCGTCGGCACCGACGTCTACGAGGCGATCGCCGTTGCCGAGCTTGCGGCAACGCTTGAGGACGCGGTCGTGTTCCCCGCCTTTGAGTTTGGCGACATTAACGGGCTTGTCGAATGGCGCGGCGGCATCAATATCGATCCTGTGCTCCGCTTAAAGCTGCTCGAAAACTATTGCACCGAGATCGCGCGTGCGGGGTTTGATAAGATCCTGCTCCTTAACTTCCACGGCGGCAACCCGCCCTTCCTTTCCTACTTTATGAATTCGATGGAGCAAAAGGGCTACGACTTCTCCGTCTTATCCTGCTTCCCCGTTCCCCTCTTTGTGGACGAGGTGTACCCCGCCATCAAGAAAAACGGGCTCCGTGATTTTCCCGAGCTTCTTCCCGAGGACGCCGAGATCATTCGCGCCTTCGTCGAGGAAAAGCAGATCGACGGACACGGCGGACTCCTTGAAACGGCAATGATGCTTGCCATTCGCCCCGACCTCGTTAAGATGGACAGACTCGGCGTTGTGGACGGGCACTTCACCCACGACGGCGACGCCTTCTACAAGGCAGGACTGCAAAGCACCAACCTTTGGTACCTCGATTTCCCCAACTCCTATTGCGGCGACGACCCGCACAAGGCGAATGAGCGCATCGGCAAAATGATGCTTCGCCTTGCCGCAGAAAAGGCGGCACGCGCGGCACGCGCGTTCAAGGAGAACGACGGCGTGCTGAAGGCACGCAGAGAACGCAAAAAGCCGTTCTATCGTTAATCTTTATTTACAAAAGGAGAAATTTATGAAATGGGCTGAGCTTCGCGAAGAAGAATTTGAAAACGCCGTCAAGGAAACCGAAGGCGTTTGCGTGATCCCGATCGGATGCGTAGAAATGCACGGACAGCACCTACCCGTCGGCACCGACGCCTATGAAGCGGAGGCGATCGCCTCTCTCGCATCGACCTTGGAACCGATGTGCGTGTTCCCCACGATGCCCTTTGGCAACATTCCGTGGCTTGTAGACCGCCGCGGTACAGTGCGTCTTGAGCCGAGCCTGATGAATGCCCTTCTTGAAAACCTTTGCACCGAGATCGCGCGCGCAGGCTTTAAGAAGATCCTCTTCGTCAATTTCCACGGCGGGAACTGCTCCTATCTTCACACCTTCCTCGGACACCTCACCTACAAATACCGCGATTTCACTGCGCTTGGCTGTATGCCCGTGCCTGAGCTTGAGAGCGAGGTGTACGCCACCATCAGGGAAAAGGGTATCGAAGCCTACCCCGAGCTTCTCCCCGAGGACGCCGAGATCATTCGCGAATATGTCGAGCAAAAGCACGTGGCAGGACACGGCGATATGATGGAAACCTGTCTTCTGCTCGCAACCCACCCCGAGCTTGTACGAATGGATAGACTTGGCACGGTAGACGGGCTTCCCAATCACAAAACCGACCGCTTCACCTCGTCGAACGCCAACTTCCTTGGCGCAGGCCCGCTTTGGGCAACGAATTTCCCGAATTCCTACGCCGCCACCGACCCCGTCGGGGCAAACGCGCGCATAGGGCAGCTCCTTCTCCGTCTTGCCGCCGAGAAGGTAGCGTCTGCCGTCCGCATTTTTAAAGAGGACGGCCACGTCTTGGAAGAAAAGATGGAAGAAAGACGTCCCTACTACCCCGTGTGATGGCGAATTCACTGTTTTTTTCCGCACACATTTTTCCCGTTTTCGCTTGACAAAAAACCGCTTTCTTGCTACAATGTAAATAGCATCAATTTATTAAGGAGGTAAATCACAATGAAAAAGACAGTAAAAATTGTTGCTCTTGCTATGGCGCTTGTGCTTTCTGCACTCGCTCTCGTTTCCTGCTCCACGTTCGGCTCGATCCAAAAGAACTTTGAGAAGAACGGCTACGCTCTGCAGGGCGAAGGCAAGGAAGGCTCCTTCAGCCACGACGACAAGGAGATCACCTACACTATCTACACCTTTAAGAAGGAAGGCGAAGGCGTTCTCGGCGCTGTAACGGGCGCTCTTTCCACGGCAGTGGTTTGGGAATTCTCTTCGGACGCTGACCTTGCAGAAGCCATCGAGAACAACGAGGAGATCAAAGCGATCCTTAAGGACGCTGACGAGTCGAGGTTCGTCAACGGCAACTGCGTTCTGATGACCATCAATCCCGACGCTGTAAAGCTCTTCAACGGCGAATCGCTGGAATGATTCCCCCGCAAAGACGGTCTGCTTTGGCAGACCGTCTTTTTCTTTTTCAACCTTAAAAATCCCACGAAATCTCTTAAAAAACCGAAGAAAATAGGGGCGGAAAATCCGCCCTTTTTGTTGACTTTATTATCCTCTTTTGCTATAATGAAGAAAATGGGCGCGCACGCGCCAATGTTTTCCACGATGGAAGGAGAATATTATGTCTTTTACTATGAGCCACGCCGTGACCGCACAAGCCGAGCATAAGAGCTTTGCCGCCTTGAAGGACGCACTCCTCGCCGCCGCCAAGGAAGCAAAAGAAGCAGGACGCCACGACGCACTCGTTATTGATATTATGGGGGGATGGCACTATTTGGATGAGCCCCTCGTTTTGTCCGCCACGGAGAACCCCGAGCTTTTGTCGCTCGATATCACCCTGCGCGGCAAGGACGGCGAAACGCCGCGCATCCATTCGTTCCGCCGCATCGAGCTTCCCGCCTTTGAGCGCGTAGAGGGAAAGCCCTATCTAAAGTATCAGCTCGAAAAGGACGAAAACGGCAAATACCCCAAGTTTCACAACCTCTTTTTGAACGCCGTATCCCTCTCCCCCGCCAAAAGCGCCGTTTGGCGCAACCCCGACACCCTCTCCCCCGAGGAAAAGAAGGGTGACGCTAAACGCGCGGGCTTCTATATCCCCTACGAGATCGCCGAGACGCTCGCGTCGGACGACCTAGGCTCGACGGAGCTCACGATGCTCGTGGAATGGGAGTTCGTCACTCTGCATATCGCAAGCGTTGACTTAACAAAAACCAAGGAGTTTGACGGCGCGCGCTATGCGCTCGCCATTCCCAAAGCGGGCGAGATGGACGCGTTCTCGGTGGATTGCCACCGCCAGCTCAATATCGGAAACCGCGAGGCGCATCTCTCGAACGCCCCCGCCTTCTTAACGCCCGACACCTACGCCTACGACTACGAGAGAGGCGTGATCTACATTCTCCCGAAGAACACCGAAACGCTCGCAGGGCAGTTCGTGCAATACCCCGCCACCGAGCAGTATCTTCTCCTTGAGGGGTTAGAAAACTTTACCCTCGACCATATCGAGTTTACGGGAACGACCGTCAAATATCTTTGCGAGAAGATGTACCATTCGGGCCAAGCAAACACCTTAAAGCACGAGGGACGGCTTCGCACCGCCGCCGTCGTTGCCTCGAATATGAAGAATCTCACCGTGCGCGGCTGTAACTTCCGCGACCTCGGCGGCAACGGACTTTTGCTCGTCAACCAAACGGTGGGCGCGCGCATTGAAAGCTGCCTGTTTGAGAACATCGGTATGAGCGCGCTCTCGGTCGGCAACCCCACCACCAAGTGGGAGGACCCCGTCAACCGCAACTTTAATATCCGCATTGAGAACAACCTCTTCCGTCACGTGGCGTACGACTACCCCACCGCCCTTTGCGTGTGCGTCGGAATGGTGGACGGCTTAAAGGTGCTTCACAACACCATTTGCGGCTGTGCCTACTCTGCGATGTCCATCGGCTGGGGCTGGCTCCCCGTCGATTATTTCCCGGGCGAGAAGTGCAACGTCCGCGCGGCAGAGATCGCCTACAACTACATTCACAACTATATGGATGTCCTTCGTGACGGCGGCGCCATTTACGTTGTAGGTGCCAACGCCAAGCCCGAGGGATATCCCGAGCGCTTCAACTGTATGCACGATAACTACGCTGAGCTTGACGTCCGCCGCGACGGCTCCAAGTACGGCTACTATTGCGATGGCTGTGCCACCAACTGGGAGGTGCGCCACAACGTCATCGTCAACTGCGCCAACCCCCTCTATTCGCAGCACCACCCCCTGGCGCTCTCCTATCACAACCATTTCTTCGACAACTATTCCACGACCCACCCCTATAAGCAGTTCCAAGCACCCGCGCGCGACGTGCTTTTCTACGACTGCTACGTGGTCGAGGACGGCTTTGACGCTCTCGCCGAAGCGTACCCCGAAGCACGCGCGATCAAGAAAAACGCAGGCTGTTCTTTGAAGCTTCTGCCGATGTAAAGGAGAAACACTATGCCGTCCCTTAAGATCAAGCACATTGTCCCCGAAACGACCGAGCACGGAACGCTCACCGAGATCCGCGATGCCATCCTCGCCGCCGCAAAAGCGGCAAAGGAGCGCGGTGTACGCGAGAAGATCGAGGCGGTGCTTCCCGCGGGAAGATACACCCTGGACGCTCCCCTCGTGTTTTCCAAAGAGGAAAACCCCGAGCTTTCCTATCTTGACATTACCCTCAAGGCAGAGCACGCGGGACGCGCCGAGATCTCCTCGCACGTATGCCTCGATCCCACCGCCTTTAAGCCCGCAAAAGGTAAAGACTACTTTACATATAAGTTTAAAAAGCAGGGCAGACGCGGCTATTCCCTCTTCCGCGAGCTGCAACTCAATTACGAGCGCTTGCCGATGTCCAAATCCCCCACCTGGCGCAACACGGATGCGCTTACCCCCGAGGAAAGACGGGGCGAGGTCACGCGCGAGGGCTTTTACGCGCCCATCGACATTGCGCGCCGCCTCGTGTCCGAGCCCATCGGCGCTACCGAGCTTGTCCTCTACATCTCGTGGGTGTACGCCATTTTCCACGTGGATTCGGTGGATTTTGAAAAAACGCGTGAGGTAAACGGCGAAACCTACGTCCTCGTCCGTCCCCGTGCGGGTGAGGTGGATAAGTTCTGCCGCGTTTGCTCGCCCCACCTTAACATTGGAAAAAGCACCTGCTTCTTCCAAAACTCCCCCGCCTTTCTCACCGAAAACACCTTTGCCTACGATTTCTACACGGGCAAGCTGTACCTAAACCCGCACGACAAGGAGCATATGCGGCTTCACCGCATCGAATATCCCACGCTTGAAACCCTCGTTGAGGTCCACGGCGTCGACAGCTTCACCCTTGACGGCATTTGCTTCGTGGGCACGACCTCGACCTATGCTTGCCGTGGGATGGTCTTTACCTACCAAGCAGGCGGCATCGCGCTCGATCCCCCGAGCAAAGAGGGCGACAAATCCATTCGCCCGCGGGAAGCGGCGCTTTTCGCATCCAACCTTCGCGGACTGACCGTGAAAAACTGCCGCTTCTTCGCCCTCGGCGGAAACGGCGTGCAGGTGGTCGACAAGAGCATCCATACGACCGTTTCGGATTCGACCTTCGACTACATCTCCAAGAGCGCCGTATCCATCGGCAACCCTTCCTCCAACTGGAATCTTGAAAAGAACCGCACCTACGCCGCAGAGATCAAAAACAACTTCTTCCGTCACATCGCCTACGAATATCCGTCCTGCGTGTGCATCTACATCGGTCAGGTGGACGGTCTTAAGATCCTTCACAATACCGTAGAGGGCTGCGGCTATTCCGCCATCTCCGCGGGCTGGAACTGGTCGCCCGTTTCCTACGAGCTTGGAGAGCAGGTCAACATCCGTGACGCCGAGATCGCCTACAACTATTTCCACAACTTTATGGACCTTTTGCTCGACGGCGGCGCCATTTACGTTGTGGGAAGCAACTGCAACCGCGAAACGCGAAGCGATAAGTTCAACCGTATGCACGACAACTATGCCGTGCTTGACGACGTGGGAAGCGTGGGACAAAAATACGGCTACTATCTTGACGGCGCCTCCTCCAACTGGGAAATGTACCACAGTGTCATCATCAACTGCGCAACGCCCGTGTACTCCCAGCCCCATCCGCAGGCGCTCTCCTTCCACAACCACATTCACGACATTTATTCCACCCTTCCCTACGCCCCCTATCTCCACGCACCGGGCAGAGATGTGGTCATTGAGGATTTCCACCTTGTTCCCGAGGGAGAAAAGGCGCTCCTCGCCCAAAATCCCGAGGCACGCAAGATCAAAAAGGGCGCAGGCTCTACCATTACGCTTTGAGAGGTACGTAAGCTATGGCAATCAAACTCACCCGCTACGCACAAAACGAGTCGACCTACAGCAACTTAAATGAGATCCGCGAGGATACCCTCGCCGCCGCGAAGAAAGCGCAAGAGGCGGGAAGACACGATTCTCTTGTCGTGGAACTCGAGGGCGATCTTCATTATCTCACCGCGCCAAGTCGGATCGTAGCCA
>JAZSBJ010000143.1:0-5544 GCA_045602305.1 Eubacteriales bacterium
CACCTTTGGCTGTCAGCAAAACGAGGCAGACAGCGAGCGCCTTCGCGGACTTGCCCACGAGATGGGCTACGAAAGCACAAACACGCCCGACGGCGCATCCCTTATTCTCGTCAACACCTGCGCCATCCGTGAGCACGCGGAGCTAAAAACGCTCTCGGTCATCGGCACCTTCAAAAAATGCAAGGAAAAGAACCCCTCGCTCATCATCGGCGTTTGCGGCTGTATGATGAAGGAAGAGCATCGCACCGAGGAGCTTCGCCTGCGCTATCCGTACGTCGATTTCACCTTGACCCCCGCGGGCATCGGGGCGCTCCCGCTTGCGCTTCTTGACCGTATGTCGGGGGGCAAAAGGAAGTTTCATCTGCGTACACCTGACACGGTGCTTGACACGCTCCCCATCGCGCGCACGGGCGGACATCGCGCCTATGTGAGCATTATGTACGGGTGCAACAACTTTTGCTCCTATTGCATCGTGCCCTACGTGCGCGACAGAGAGCGCTCCCGCCCCTCGTGTGAGGTGATTGCCGAGGTCGAAGCCCTCGTGCGCGACGGCGTTAAGGACATCACCCTGCTCGGGCAAAACGTCAACTCCTATCGCTCGGACGTGGATTTTCCCACCCTGCTTTCCCGCCTCGATAAAATCGAGGGAGAATATATTCTTCGCTTTATGACGAGCCACCCCAAGGACGCGTCGGACGCGCTCATTGAGGTCGTCGCGCGGGGTGTGCATATCGAGCCGCACTTTCACTTACCCCTGCAGTCGGGCTCGGACGGGGTGCTTATGCGAATGAACCGCCGCTATACCCTCGAAAAGTATATGAGCGTCGTAAAACGCCTTCGTGCCGTGCGCCCCGACATCGCGCTATCAAGCGATATTATCGTCGGCTTTCCGGGCGAAACAGACGAGGATTTTGAAGCGACGATGCGGGCGCTGGATGATATCGCCTTTGATAGCGTCTACTCCTTCATCTATTCGCCCCGCCGCGGCACGCCTGCCGCAGAAATGGAAGGACAGATTTCCGCCGAGGTTGCGGGCGCGCGCTTTACCCGCCTGCTTGAAAGACAGGCAGACATCAGCCGCGAGAGAAATCTTCCCCTAGTAGGGCAAACGCTTCGCGTGCTTGCGGACGGTCCCTCGAAAAACGATGCGTCCGTCTTTAGCGGAAGAACGGATGCGGGCAAGCTCGTCCACTTCAAGGCGGACGGTTCCGTCATCGGCAAATTCATCAAGGTACGTATCGACAGAGCCGAGAGCTTCGCGCCCCACGGCACCGTCGTGTCTTAAAAAGAAAGGAATTATCACAATGACCGTAAAAGAATGTGCAAAGCTTCTCGGCGAGGCAATCGCCGCCTCGGATGAGGTCAAGGGCTATCTTGCCGCAAAGGAAGCATACGATACCTCGCGCGAGCTTCAGGAGATGCTCGCCGAATACAGTGCCCAAAGAATGCTCCTCGGAGAAGCGAGAATGAAGCCCGCCGCCGAAGAGGACGCCGAAATGATCGCAAAGCTCGAAGCCCGTATTGAGGAGCTGTACGAGGCGATCACCCACTCCGAAATTTATCTTGCCTTAAACGCCGCGCAGAACGCCGTCAATCTTTTGATGCAAGAGGTCAACAGCGACATCAACTTCTACGCCTTTGGAGAAAGACCCTGCACCCACGACTGCTCCTCTTGCCAAGCAGACTGCTCCTCGCGCGGATAAGACCCCAAACGATACACTCGACGCAAAAGAAAGGACTTCTTCACAATGAGTGAGGTTTTGACTTCCAGAGGGGAACTTACACCGTCACCCCGATGATGCAACAGTATCTTGACGTAAAGGCTGAGTACGCGGATTTCGTCTTGATGTACCGCCTCGGAGATTTCTTCGAGTGCTTCTTTGAGGACGCCGTCACCGCCTCGCGCGTCCTAGAGCTTACCCTGACCGCACGCGATTGCGGCGGCGGAAAGCGCGCGGCAATGTGCGGCGTGCCCTTCCACAAGGCGGATGTCTACATCGGCAAGCTCGTGGAAAACGGCTATAAGGTCGCAGTCTGCGAGCAGACCGAAAACCCCGCCGAGGCTGAGGGCATCGTGCGGCGTGAGGTAGTGCGTGTCGTTACCCCCGGCACCGTCACGGATAACTCCTGCCTTGCGGACAGACGCAACAACTACCTTGCCGCCCTCTACTTCAGCGGTGAGGGAACGGGACTTGCCTTTGCCGACATCTCTACGGGCTCGGTCGCCGTCACGCGCATCCCGTCCGAGGGCGGAATGGATAAGATCACGGCAGAGCTTGGCGCCTATACGCCGAGTGAGGTGCTTTTGAACGTCGCGGCTTCTTCGCTCGGCGACCTTGCCCCCTTCCTTACGACCACCCTCGGCGCCACCGTCAGCGACAGCCGCGCCGACCTTTTTGCCGAAGCGGATGCCATCGCCGACACCCGCGCGTGCTTTGGTGAGCGTGCGGAGCTTTTGACGGAAAAGCCTGCGCTTCTTGCCGTCGGTGCGCTCCTTTCCTACATCAAGGAAACGCAAATGTGCGCCCCCACCTTTATCCGCGACCTCAAAATATACAGCGACGGGCAGTGTATGGAGATGGACCTCAACACCCGCCGCAACCTTGAGCTTCTCGAGTCGATGCGTACGAAGGAAAAGCGCGGTACGCTCCTTTGGATCCTCGACAAAACGGAAACCGCAATGGGCGGACGCCTTTTGCGCTCTTGGATCGTAAAGCCGCTTCTTTCCGCTGTCGAGATCTCGCACAGACAAGCGGCGGTGACCGACTTCTTCCGCAATTATACGCTTCGCGAGGAGATGCGTGAGGCACTCTCCCACGTGGTTGACCTCGAAAGACTGACCGCCAAGGCCGTCTACGGCTCGGCAAACGCCAAGGAGCTTCGCGCCATTTGCGATAGCCTTGTGCATTTGCCCCGCATCAAAGCACTTCTTGCCTCTACCGAGAGCCCCCGTATGCAGGAAATTACGGAGCAACTCGACACGCTCGACGACCTCTACGCGCTTCTTTCCTCGGCGCTTGTGGATGCCCCCCCTCTCACCGTGCGTGAGGGCGGAATGATCCGCGAGGGGTATAGCTCGGACGTCGACTACTTAAGAAGCATTCGTGCAGGCGGCGAGGGCTGGATGCGCGACATTGAGGAGCGCGAGAGGGAAGAGAGTGGCATCAAAACGCTCCGCGTCGGCTACAACCGCGTGTTCGGCTATTACATTGAGGTGACCAAATCCCTCGTTTCCCAAGTTCCCGCACGCTATATTCGCAAGCAGACCTTAACGGGGTGCGAGCGCTATATCACCGAGGAGCTTAAGGAAATGGAAGCGACCGTCCTCGGCGCGCAGGACAAGCTCTGTGCGCTGGAGTTTGCGCTCTTCACCGACCTGCGTGAAAAGGTGATTGAGGCGTCGCCCCGCATTCAAAAGACCGCCGCCCTTATCGCGGAAACGGACGTTTACGCGTCCTTTGCAACGGTCGCCGCCGAAAACCGCTACACCTGCCCCGAAATCGACCTTTCGGGCGATCTTTACATCAAGGACGGACGCCACCCCGTGGTAGAGCGCTTCGTTAAGAACGCGCTTTTCGTTCCCAACGATACAAACCTTAATTTGAACGACTGCCGCCTGATGCTCATCACGGGCCCCAATATGGCGGGTAAATCTACCTATATGCGACAGGTCGCGCTCATCACCGTGATGGCGCAGATCGGCTCCTACGTCCCCGCCGCCGAGGCGCGCCTCGGCGTTGTCGACAAGGTGTTCACCCGCGTGGGCGCCTCGGACGATCTTGCGTCGGGACAGTCCACCTTTATGCTTGAGATGACCGAGGTCGCACATATTCTAAAGACGGCAACCTCGCGCTCCCTCATCATTTACGACGAGGTGGGCAGAGGCACCTCGACCTACGACGGAATGTCCATCGCCCGTGCCGTTGCCGAGTACACGCTCGGCAAAAAGATCGGTGCAAAAACGCTTTTTGCGACGCACTATCACGAGCTCACCTCAATGGAAGAGGAGTTCGAGGGCGTCAAAAACTACAACGTCGCCGCCAAGAAAAAGGGCGACGGTATCGTCTTCTTGCGCCGCATCGTACGCGGAGCGACGGACGATAGCTACGGCATTGACGTCGCCAAGCTCGCAGGCTTGCCCAAAGAGGTCATTCGCCGCGCAGGCGAAATTCTCGCCGCCATCGAAGCGGATGAGATGCTCCCGCGCGCAAAGGGTGAGCAGAGGGAGCGCGCCCCGCAGGAAGCCGACCTCTTTTCCGCCGCAATGTCGTCGGCGAGTGACGAGGTCGCACAAAAGCTCCGCACGCTCGACCCCGGCACCATCACCCCCATCGAAGCCCTCAATCTTATTTACGAGTACAAGCGCATTCTCGGTTAAAGCGCATTCTTGCCGAAGGAGAAGGCTATATGCCAAAGATCAATCAACTCAGCTTTGAGGTTGCCAACCTCATCGCAGCGGGCGAGGTGGTAGAACGCCCCGCCTCGGTGGTCAAGGAGCTTCTTGAAAACGCCATCGACGCGAAGGCAGACGCCATCACCGTCGAGATCGCGCGCGGCGGCGTCACCCTCATTCGTGTGACGGACAACGGCGTCGGTATGACGAAGGATGACCTTCCTCTCGCCATCAAGCGCCACGCCACGAGCAAGATCACGGGCAAAGAGGACCTTGCCGCCATCGCAACGCTCGGCTTCCGCGGTGAGGCGCTTGCCGCCACCGCCGCCGTTTCCACCCTCACCATCATCTCCAAAACGAGAGAGAGCGAGGAAGGCACCTACCTTCTTTCCGTCGCGGGTGAGGTCAAGGAGCTATCCGAGGTCGGCTGTGCCGACGGCACGACCGTCACGGTCGAGGAGCTGTTTGAGAACGTTCCCGCGCGCCGCAAGTTCTTAAAGAAGGACGTCACCGAAACCGCCGCCGTTACTGCGGTGGTGGAGAAGATCGCCATTTCCCGCCCCGATATCGCCGTCCGCTATATCACCGACGGCACCGTCCGCTTCGTGACGGTGGGCGACGGCAATCTTTCAAGCACCTTGCACGCGCTTTACGGGCGTGAGCTTTCCTCGCGCCTGCTTCCCATTGAGGGAAGCCTTGACGGCATCAAGGTTTCGGGCTTCATCGGACGCCCCGACAACGCCCGCGCCAACCGCAATATGCAAAACTTCTTCATCAACGAAAGATACGTCAAGAGCAAAACGGTAGGTGCCGCCCTTGAGCGCGCCTTTACCTCGTATATGGCGCCCGAGCGCTTTCCCGTTGCCTTCGTCTTTCTCGAGATCCCCCATTTCTCGGTAGACGTCAACGTGCATCCCGCCAAGCTCGAGGTGAAGTTCGAAAACGAAAGAGCCGTGTTCGAGGCAGTCTACTACGCCGTCCGCACGGCACTTGAGGATTGCGTTTCCCGCCCCGCGCTTGGTCTTACCAAGGGAACGAAGGCGGAAAGAGATTTTACTCTCGCCCACAGCTTTGACGCGCCCGACAAGGCAGAGCAGATCAAAATGCCCGCGACGCTTGTCCCGCCCCGTCCGAGCGAAGTCGGGGTTCCC
>JAZSBJ010000144.1:0-3846 GCA_045602305.1 Eubacteriales bacterium
ACCCACGGGACCCATTTATGGGTAGTAAGTAACAATTGCAGGGCTGGCAGGCCAATCGAAAGCGCACTTGTGCGCCGCCAGTATCCTTAGGGCTATGCCCGAAAATGAAATACCCCCCGTTATACGGGGGGATTTTTATTCGTCAATCGGCAAGAAGCGATGCGAGCGAGGAAAGCTCCGCTTCAAAGTTGACGCCGTACCACATATTGGGGTTGTTTTTGTCCGTTTTTCGGATGGTGCGTCGCACGAATTCCGCCGCGATCGAGGTGGACTCGACAAGCGAGCGTCCGCGCAAATACGCGGCAGTCAGCACCGAGGAGAAAACGTCCCCCGTACCGTGATAGCCGTGTGCAACGTAGGGCTCGGAAACGAAGGTCACGCGCCCGTCTTCGGCTACGGCGCAGTCGATGGCGCCCTCTTCAAGAGAAACGCTCGTTAAAACCACCTTGGTTCCCACCTCATCCGCAAGAGAAAGGATCAGCTCCTCGTACTCCTCGCGGCTTTTGGGCTGGACGGTCCCGTCACGTCCCAAAAGAAGGAGCGCTTCGGTGATGTTGGGGGTGATGACCGATGCACGGCGGCAGAGCTTTTTCATTTCAGCAGGGAAGCTCGCAGGAAGGCAGGTGTAAAGCGCACCGCCGTCCGCCATTGCGGGGTCGACGATGATGTGCGTGTCCTCGTCCGCCAAAAGGGTGATGATGTCCGAAACGATCTCCGCTTGCGCCTCGTTGGCAAGATAGCCCGTGTAAATGGCGTCAAAGTGGAAATTTTGCTCCTTGAGCGCCTTTGCCATCGGAAGCAAAAAGGCAGTCAGATCCTCGGAAACAAAGGAAGAAAAGGCGGTGTGGGTGGAAAAAATAGCCGTCGGGAGCGCGCACGCCTCAACGCCCGCCGCGGAGAGAATGGGCAAAGCGGCGGTCAACGAGCATTTTCCTACGCCGCAAATGTCGTGGATGGCAAGCACGCGTGCCTGTCCCGTTGTCCTATATTCGTTTTTTTGTGCCATAGTAGCTCCTTTTATAAGGGCGCCTTGACGATCTTGCCATAGGCGCGCGGATATTTTTTGTCGGTGGAAGAAGTTTTGGGAATCAAAACGGTGGTGTGGGCAAATGCCTCGCCGTCGGGGGATAATACGGGTGCATCGGAAAGGGTTGCTTGTCCGCCGCCGAGCAGACGGACGGCGTTTTTCGCGCTGGCAAGCTCCGCTTCGCCGCCGCGTCCCTTCATCGCGATAAACTGCCCCCCAACCTTTACGAAGGGAAGACACAATTCACACAGAACGGGAAGTGCGGCAACGGCTCTTGCTGTCGCGCAGTCAAAGCGCTCTCTGTAGGACGCGTTTTGTGCAAGCTCCTCAGCGCGCCCGACAAGCGGGGTGATGCCGTCGAGCCCCAAAAGACGGGCGGTTTCCGCTACGTATGTAACTCGCTTTGCCGTGGAATCTAAGGCCGTGATATGAAGATCGGGACGCACGATCGCCAAGGGCAGGGAAGGAAAGCCCGCCCCGCAACCGACGTCAACGACGGTGGCACCCTCGGGGAAAAGTGCGGAACAGACGATGGAGTCGATATAGTGAAGCAGAATCACACGCTCAGGCTCACGGATCGCCGTCAGATTAAAATGCTCGTTGACCGTGAGCATATGCTCGGTCAAAAGAAAGAATTTTTCAACGTGCTTCTCCGTAATGAGGGAAGCAAGACCGTTTTTCTCCGCCGCAAGGTGAAAAAAATCGGAAAATCCTTGAAAGTCGTTTCGTTCCACACCCGTTTTCCTTTCCAAAAATTTCTATGCTAACAGTATAAAAGATTGCGGACGGAAAAGTGTGGATTTTTTGTTAATTTTGCGCCCGTGCGCGCGCGTATGTAAAAAAATGGTCGCAAGCCGTGAATTTTTTAACGAAAATTCTTGACTAACGGAAAATAGAATGGTATAATAATTTGGATATAAAATTATATAAGGAGTTACGAATATGGCTACTTACAACAAGAAAAGCGTCGAAGACATCGAAGTATCCGGCAAGCGCGTTCTCGTGCGTTGCGATTTTAACGTTCCTATGAAGGACGGCGAGATCACGAGCGACAAGCGCATCGTCGGCGCACTTCCTACCATCAAATACCTGCTTGACAAGGGCGCAAAGGTAATCCTTTGCTCTCATTTGGGCAAGCCCCACAACATCCTCACTGAGGGCTATGGCCTCACCAAGAAGGAAAAGAAAAAGGTTGCAGCACTCCCCGAGAGCGAGCAGGCAGCCGCAACGGCAGAGCTGCTCAAGAAGGCTGAGGGCGACAAGAAGAAGCTCACGCTTCGTCCCGTTGCCGATCGCCTCAACGAGCTTCTCGGTGCTGGCACCGTCACCTTTGCTGAGGACATCGTTGGTCCCGATGCAAAGGCAAAGGTTGCGGCTCTTGAGGGCGGCAAGGCAGTTCTTCTTGAGAACGTTCGCTTTGATGCGCGCGAGGAGAAGAACGACGCATCCTTCGCAAAGGAGCTTGCCGAGTACGCTGACGTATACGTCAACGACGCATTCGGTACGGCACACCGCGCGCACGCTACCACCGCAGGCGTTGCAGACTATCTGCCCGCTGTTTGCGGCTACCTCATCGAGAAGGAAATCTCCGTGATGGGCAAGGCACTTGAGGATCCCGTCCGTCCCTTCGTTGCCATTCTCGGCGGCGCAAAGGTTTCCGACAAGATCGGCGTTATTAAGAACCTCATCGACAAGGTCGATACCCTCATCATCGGCGGCGGTATGGCATATACCTTCTTCCGTGCAAAGGGTAACTCCGTCGGCACCTCGCTCTGCGAGGAGGATAAGCTCGACCTCGCACTCGAGCTGATGGAAAAGGCAAAGGCAAAGGGTGTCAACTTCCTCATCCCCGTAGACAACGTGATCGCAAGAGAGTACGCAGAGGATGCCGTTTGTATGCGCATCTACTCCGACTCCATTCCTGACGGCTGGATGGGTCTTGACATCGGTCCTGTAACCCGTGAGCTCTTCGCAAAGACGCTCGAGGGCGCAGGCACCGTCGTTTGGAACGGTCCTATGGGCGTTTCCGAGTGGCAGAACTTTGCAGCAGGTACCGAGGGTGTTGCTGAAGCAGTTGCAAACTCGGGTGCCATCTCCATCATCGGCGGCGGCGACTCCGCAGCAGCGGTTGAAAAGCTCGGCTTTGCCGATAAGATGACCCACATCTCCACGGGCGGCGGCGCATCGCTTGAGTTCCTTGAGGGACTTGAGCTTCCCGGCATCGCTTGCCTTATGGATAAGGACGCTTAATTCAAAAACAAAAATACGGGGCGGATATTTTCCGCCCCATCATACAAAGGAGAAAAGACAATGAGAAGAACCGTAATTGCCGGTAACTGGAAAATGAATATGACTCCCTCGCAGACTGCCGCCTTCATTAAGGAATTGGCTCCCTGCGTTGCAGGCAAGGACGCTTGCGATATCGTTCTTTGCGTTCCCTACGTAGACATTGCCACCGCCGTTGAGGCTGCCAAGGGCACGAACATCAAGATCGGTGCAGAGAACGTTCACTTTGAGGAAAAGGGCGCCTACACGGGCGAGGTTTCCTGTGCAATGCTTAAGGAGATCGGTGCGGAATACGTCATCATCGGTCACTCGGAGCGCCGTCAGTATTTTGGCGAAACGGACACCACCGTAAACCTTCGCACCAAGGCGGCTCTCGCCGCAGGCTTTAAGGCAATCGTTTGCCTTGGCGAAGTGAAGGACGAGCGCCTTGCAGGCATCACCGACGAGGTCGTTTCTATGCAGACCAAGCTCGACCTTGCAGGCATCCCCGCTGAGGACCTCAAGAACGTTATCATCGCATACGAGCCCGTTTG
>JAZSBJ010000145.1:0-10129 GCA_045602305.1 Eubacteriales bacterium
CGCACTTATCATAAACAAAATTACAGGTAATTCAAAGAAGAAATCTTTCTTCATTATCGAGCTTCCCGAATACAAGGCGCCCTCCTTCTGGGGCGCGTTCAAATCCATGTGCAGCCGCGGTTGGGCTTACATCGTGAAAGCGGCAACCATCATCCTTCTTTGCAACACTGCCGTGCAGGTGATGCAGAGCTTCTCGTGGAGCTTGAACCCTGCCGAATCGGCAGATAGCTCCATTCTTGCTTGGCTTGCCCGTCCCTTTGCGTATCTTCTCGTTCCCATCGTGGGCGTGCTTTCGTGGCAGCTTGCCGCGGCAGCCGTTACGGGCTTTATCGCCAAGGAAAATGTCGTCGGTACGCTTGCCGTTTGCTATGTCGGTCTTGAAAATCTCATCGACACCGAGGAGCTCGCTATAATGGAAGGTGCAGGTGCCGAGGTCGCAGGTGTCTTTGCCATCACCAAGATCGCCGCCCTTGCCTATCTGATGTTCAACCTCTTTACGCCCCCCTGCTTCGCCGCTATCGGTGCGATGAACGCCGAGATGAAGAGTACGAAATGGCTCTTTGCAGGCATCGGGCTCCAGCTCGCCATCGGCTACACCGTCGCATATCTCACCTACACGCTTGGCACACTCTTTAGTGCGCCCGCAACGCTGAATATCGGCGCAACGCTCGCAGGGCTCATCGGCGTGCTCTTGATGGCAGGGAGTATCGTTTATCTCATTCTTCGCAACCGTAAGGGTGCAAAGAACGCAATTCTAGGGTGAAAAATATGGAAAACTATATCATAATTGCCATCATTGCCCTTGTCGTCGGCGCCTCGCTATATTATCTCATTCGCGCCAAGCGACGGGGAGATCGATGCATCGGCTGTCCTTACGCCAAGTCGTGCGGCGGCAAATGCGGCAGAACTATCCCGCGCGAGAAAGCTGTTCAGGAAAAGGATACGCAAAATTAATTTTGAAGGGGCACGGCAGTGCCCCTTTTTGTTTTTTTGGATTATAGAAAAAATAAATAAAATTTATTGTATTATAGTACTTTACTAATCTGTTCTTTCGGTGTATAATAAAGACATCGGATGTTAATTACTGCTTTGGAAAGGATTGGGTCGAAACAGAATTTGCTTCACGACCGATACGTATGAAAGAAAAAACATACCGCAGGCGCGGACTTTCTGCACCGCAGGTCATTCTTCTTGGCTTTGCGGCTGTGATTCTCATCGGCGCATTGCTTTTGATGCTTCCTATCTCAACGAAGGACCGTGCAGGAGCTCCTTTCGGAGATGCACTTTTCACCTCGACCTCCGCCGTGTGCGTGACGGGGCTTGTGGTGCGGGATACGGGGAGTTATTTTTCAATATTCGGACAAAGCGTGATCTTACTTCTTATTCAGATCGGCGGCATCGGTGTTGTCAGTGTAGCGGCATTTTTTATGATGCTTTCGGGAAAGGATCTTTCTCTCGGCAATCGCAGTCTTGTTCGAGAGGCAACCTCGGCACCCAACGCCGGTGGCGCGATATCGCTAATGCTTTTTGCACTTAAGGTCACGCTTTGTGCTGAGTTTGTCGGTGCTCTTGCGCTTCTTCCGGGATTTTGCTCCCTGTTTGGTGCCCGCGGTATTTATATGGCGCTGTTCCACGCGGTTTCTGCTTTTTGTAATGCAGGCTTTGATCTGATGGGCACACAAAGCGCCCCCTTTGTTTCTTTCACAGGAGTGAGCAACAACCCATGGATCCTTTTTCCTATTATGCTTTTGATCGTTTTCGGCGGTATCGGCTTTCTCACCTGGCGCGATGTTATCGTGCACCGATATAGGATTCGTAAGTATAGCCTGCAAAGCAAGGTCGTTTTGCTTTCTACGGCATTCCTGATTCTTTTACCCGCCTTGTATTTCTTCTTTTTTGAGTTTTCCCATCTTCCGATGGGAGAACGCTTGCTTTCCGCGCTTTTTCAGTCGGTCACACCGCGTACCGCAGGCTTCAACAGCGCGCCCTTAACGGCGATGCGCGGCAGCGCTTTGGCTATTATGATTTTGCTTATGCTGATTGGCGGTTCTCCCGGTTCAACGGCGGGCGGTATGAAGACGACCACGTTTTCCGTCCTCATTGCCAATATGCTTTCTGTATTTCGGCGTGGACGCGATGTTGAGTGCTTTGGAAGACGGCTCCCTTCCGATGTCATCAAGCAGGCGTCGACCGTTTTTGTCCTGTATCTTTCTCTCTTTTTCGGTGGCGCGTTGATCATCAGTGCGGTGGACGGAATAGGCATCGGTATTGCACTTTACGAAACGGCATCTGCAGTAGGTACCGTTGGATTGACGCTTGGCGTGACGCCGATGCTCGGCGGGGTGTCAAGATGCGTTTTGATGGTGTTGATGTTTATGGGACGCGTCGGCGGATTGACCGTTATCTATGCGACAGTGGCAAACGACGCAGGTGTGAACTCTAAATTTCCCGAAGAAAGGATTACGGTAGGATAAATGAAAAAATCGGTATTGCTTGTTGGAGTCGGCAGATTTGGAAGGTATATCGCAGAACAGCTTTGTGAGCTGGGTCATGACGTAATGGCGGTCGATCATAACGAGGCAAGGATCAACGATGTTTTGCCGCTTGTGACGGGTGCACAGATCGGCGACACCACGAATGAGGCTTTTTTGCGTTCTCTTTCCGTGGAGGATTACGATTTGGCGATCGTTACCATCGGGAGTAATTTTCAAAGCTCCTTAGAAACCACGTCCCTTCTTAAGGAATTGGGTGTTCCGCTTGTTGTTTCCCGCGCGGAGAGGGACGGACAGGCAAAGTTCCTTTTGCGAAACGGCGCAGACGAGATCGTCTATCCCGAGCAACAGGTTGCACGCTGGACAGCTGTTCGCTATACTGCAGACCATATTCTGGATTATATTGAGCTTGACGATGACCACGGTATCTTTGAGGTTACCGTTCCTGAGGATTGGGTAGGAAAAACGGTATTGGAGTTAAATGTTCGCCAAAAGCACGGCATCAACATTATGGGAACCAAAAAGGACGGACATCTTGAACTCTCCGTGACACCTGAAACACTTCTAACTGAGGATAAAACTTTGCTCGTTTTGGGAACCTACCGTGCCGTTAAAAAGTGTTTCCATATTTGAATGATACTGCGCCTTAAAGCGCCAAAAAACGCATCTGCTATAACAGATGCGTTTTAATTTTTGATTTTCAATTTTTCGCTTTCTTTTTTTCCACCGTGCGGGCGAGAAACGCCGCAACCACGGCAATCGCCGCAACGACCAGTGCCGCGATGAAAATGCTCTCGTTGGGGATAAAGGATTCGGTGCCGTCGCCGCCGATCATCACCTCCGCATCGCGAAGCACAAAGGCGCCGATGGCGGGACCGATAATGCCGGGGATCAAGACCTGCCCAACGATACGCACCCCTTGGAACGCCCCTGCTTTGCCTTCGGGAATACGGTCGCGGAGCATCGCACCAAAGACTGCCATACCCGAAAGGTATCCTGTCATCATCAGGAGCGAGCCAATAAATACAGGTACCGTCGCACGGAAAAGAATGAGCAGAATATAGCCGAGCGAAAGCACGCCGAGGGCAGGAAGCACGGAGCGCAAAAATCCGAGCCGATCGTACACCTTGCCGTAAAATGCGGTGGCGACCGAGGCAAGAATGATGGCGGGCGCCATCACGAATACGTAATCCTTCATTCCAAGCGCTACCTCGTAGTAGATGATGAGGTAGGGCATAAAGATCTGGATCGAAATGCCAAAGACGGCGAAGGCAAGCAACACGGCGTAAAGAAGTGCGTTTTTCTTTACCGTTGAGGGACGGAAGCTGTAAAGCACCGTCTTGAGGTATCCCTCATTCGCTTTTACCGTTCTCTCGGGCTCGTCGACGAGGAAAATGCTTAAAATACCCGAAACGAGAACCACAGCGCCGATGATGAGAAATACCGTCGTCCAAGCGGACGCCGTAGAAAGGTCAAAGGACATAAATCCGCCGAACACGGCGAGAATGGCAACCAGCGGCATCATTGCGTTGATGCCCTCGATCGCACCGCGGCGGCGCGGGTCGGCGGCGTCGGTCAGCCAAGCGTTAAAGGCGGCGTCGTTTGCCGTCGAGCCGAAAAAGGTCATAAGGCAGTCAAGCACGATCGTCACCGTAATGCAAATGGCAGAAACGAAAACGGCGGCAGGGAAGAGCGCCCCGATGATCTCCTTTCGCACGAGGGCGAAAAGCAAAATGGAGATGCCCCAAAGGATGTAGCCGAGTGAGATAAATAGACGCCGCTTACCCACGCGGTCCGAGAGGGCACCGATCAAAACGGTCGTGAGTGTGGCGATCACGCTTGACGCCCCAACCATAAGAGAAATGTCTGCGGGCGATGCGGCAAACATATTATAGATGAATACGTTGAAATACATATTCTCCACCACCCACGCGATCTGACCGATCAGACCGAACAAAACGAGTGCCGCAAAAAAACGGCGATTTTTATTTTTCGTCATACGCTCTCCTTTTCAAAGCGTTGGAAGAGAATGCGCTCTCCAACGTCGGGAATGTCAAACACACCGCAAGCGCGGAAGCCGAGCTTCGCAAGCGCCGCCTGCATCACGAGGTTTTCCTTGTGCGTGTCGATCTTAAGGTTCGGGCAAACGGAATGCGCGTAGCGTATACACGCTTTTAAAACGCCTCCCCGCGTGCCTCGGCTTGCTACACGGTGAATGGCGGCATAGGGAAGCGTGTTTTCCCACACGCCGGCCGCCTTATCGTATGCAGGATCACCCTCGGGGAAGAGCGCAAAAGCGCCGTGTAGCACGCCCTCGTCCTCTGTAACGAAAAGGTTGCCACTCGCAATATCGGCACGGAGTGTGTCCTCGGACGGATAACCGCCGACCCACTGCGAGGTGTTGCCTGTCAGCCTCATAAATGTGCGTGCCTCTCCGTAGATCTCGAAAATGGCAGGGAGGTCGGACTCTGTCGCCGCACGGACGGAGAGCTCCGTCGCTTTGAGAGAAGGGGAAAGCGGTATTCCCGCACGGAGCAAGAAGGTATGAAGCCTTCCGTTGATGCGCACGCGCACAACGGTATCCCTGTCGGCGAGCAATGTGCATTCCGTAATTTGACCGTTCTGCCATACCGCGTCGACGGTGATGCCTCCACGGGCGCGGAGTCCGAAGAAGCGTCCGCTCCCGTATTCGGGATACGAGGGAAGCGCGGGAAGAAGCGCGATCTCGCCCCCGTGGCTTTGGAGAAGCATCTCCGCAATTGCGGCGCTGGCGCCGAAGTTCCCGTCGATCTGGAAAGGCGGGTGTGTGTCAAAGAGGTTGTCGAGGGTAGAGCCCGCAAACAGCTTTTGTATCATATCGGCGGCGGCATTTCCGTCCTCTAGGCGCGCAAACAGGTTGATGAGCCACGCACACGACCAGCCCGTGTGACCGCCGCCGTGCGAAAGGCGTCGCTCGATCGAGGTGCGGATCGCCTCGGCAAGTGCGGGGGTCTTTCTCGTGATCTCCCACCCCGGGAAGAGAGGGAATGCGTGCGAGATATGGCGGTGTCCGGGCTCTGCTTCCTCATATTCCTTTTGCCATTCGAGAAGCTGTCCCTCGGTGCCGATCTTGTATTCGGGCAAGCGCGCATAGGCACGCTCGGCTTCTTCGCGCATCGCGCCGTTGATGCCAAGCAGATCCTCTGCCTTGATATATGCCTCAAAAAGACCGCGCAAGATGGCAATATCCATCGTAGGAGATAGGCAAAGGAAGCATTTGATGCGCTCCCCGTCCTTCTCAATGAAGTAACGGTTTTCGGGCGAGGTCGAGGGACCTGTCCCAAGATGTCCGTCCCCATCCTCAAACATAAAGTCAAGGAAGAAGCGGACACACTCCGAAATGTAGGGGTACGCTGTATCCCTTAAAAAGTCGAGGTCGTAAGAGAAAAGATAATGCTCCCACATCGCATAGGAGAGCCACGCGGCACCCACCTGCCAAAGTCCCCAAACGCCGTCTGCGGGGGCGGCAAAGCCGTAAATATCGCTTAGGTGATGCAATACGGTGCCGCGACAGTGATAAAACGCTTGCGCTACGCGCTTGCCCTCCTCAAGCAGATATTCGTTCATATAGTCGAACAGGGGCGCGGTACAAGGGGCAAGAGCCGTGATCTCCGCGTGCCAATAATTCATTTGCAAATTGATGTTGGTGTGGTAGTCCGAGTTCCAAGGGGCTAAAATCTTATCGTTCCATACGCCTTGCAGGTTTGCGGGAAGCGAGCCTGCGCGCGAGGACGACACCAGCAAATAACGCCCAAATTGGAAATATAGGTTGACAAGCCCCGCGTCGCGCTCGCCCGCTTTAATGCGCGCAAGACGCACAGGCACGGGAAGCGCGTCAAGAGAAGCGTCGCTCTCGTAAAGCACGGCGGCACGCCCCATCAAGGCGGAAAAATCGGCTTTATGCTCGGCGAGGAGCGCGTCGTAGGGAAGGGAAGAAGGAAGGTTCGATACGCCGTCCGTTGTGATCGAGATACGCACTTCAAGGTGCTTTGCGTGCGAAACGCGAATGCGATCGAAGTTCTCGGCAAATATTTCACCGTCGTCCGAGAAAAATCGGAGCTTGACCGTGAAATGGTGCTTGCCGCACCCCGTTTTGGCACAGACGGTCATCGTTTCACCGTGTGCGAACACCGATAAGCCCTCGCGCTCGTAGCTTGCACACAGCGAGATGGGCGCATCGCCGTCAAAGCGAAGCACAACGGTTTTTTGCGGATAAGAGGCAAAAAGAGTACGGCGGTATCCGTTTTCTCCAATGCGGTAGGAAACGGTGGCAACGCCGTTTAAGAGGTCAAGGTCGCGGCAATAGCCCTCGGGCGTGCCGTCCCCCTCGTGTAAAATGTCCAAATGTAAAGCCCCCGCCGTTTCATAGGAGCCAACCTCGGAAAAATAGGGCGCAAGCGATTCCTTGGCGAGCTTGTCGATGGGCTCTCCTGCAAGAAGACGCTCTCTGAGTGCCGTAAAGCGCTCGTAAAAGCCCTCGGGATCGGCAGTCTTTTTACCTTCTGCCCAGATCTTTTCCTCGTTGAGCTGAAGACACTCGTTTGAAACGCCACCAAAGAGCATAGCACCCATCGTGCCACAGCCGACAGGAGTTGCGTTCTCCCAAACGGTAGCCTCGTTTTCCAAATGCAAAAGGTAATTCTGCATTTTCTCTCTCCTTTTTTCGGTTCGACGGATTTTGTTAGGAGAATTATAACACAAAGCAAGACGCTTGTCAAGCGAAAAAAAGGAATGCGCGCGCTGTCGCGGTTTCCTTGATGGCGTATATGGAAATATCCCTCAAAACAAGGGCGAAAATACAGAAAAAACGCACTTTATTACTGCTTAAAGCCATTGACAAGATTTCCGCAAAATGATATAATGACAAGTGGTAAAATATGCCTTAAAAGAAAGGATGACTAAAATGGCAACACCCATCATTATGCCCCGTCAGGGTCAGAGCGTTGAGTCCTGCATCATCACCTCTTGGAATAAGAAGGTCGGCGATACGGTAGAAAAGGGCGAGATCCTTTTCTCCTACGAAACCGACAAATCCTCTTTTGATGAGCCCGCGCCCGAAAGCGGAAAGCTCCTTGCTATCTTCCACGAGGAGGGCGACGACGTCCCCTGCCTCGAGAATGTTTGCGTCATCGGCGCGGACGGTGAGGACGTATCTGCATTCGCTCCCAAAGGGGAAGATGCACCTGCTCCCGCAGAAGCCCCCGTCGAAGCCAAGGAAGCACCCAAGGCAGACGAGCCTGCACCCGCGCAGACCGCCAAAGAGGGCACTGCCATTTCTCCCCGCGCCCGTGCGCTTGCCGAGAAAACGGGTGCCGATCTTTTGAAGGCGACCCCCACAGGACCGAACGGTCGCATCATCGAGCGCGACGTCGTTTCGCTTCTTGACCGCGGACTCACCGTATCGGGAGCCGCATCCGCTGAATACACCTCTGCCGTAGAGGGAAGCGGTGCAAACGGTAAAGTAGTGCTTGCGGATCTTGCGACCCCCGCCGCCTCCGCCGCCGTACCCACGGCACCCATAGCGGACTACGAGGACGTCAAGATGCCCAACATCCGCAAGATCATTGCAAAGCAGATGTGTGCATCGCTCACGGGTATGGCACAGCTCACCTTTAACTCGTCCTTCGACGCTACAAAGCTTCTCGCTCTGCGCAAATCGCTCAAGGCGGGTGCAGAAAAGATGGGTCTTGCCAATATCACCCTCAACGATATTATTCTTTACGCCGTTTCCCGTGTGCTGAAATATCCCAAGCACCGCGGCTACAACGCACATTGCCTTGACGACACCGTGCGCTACTTTAACAGCGTCAACCTCGGCATTGCCGTAGACACCGAAAGAGGACTGATGGTCCCCACCGTGTTCGGTGCGGATAAGATGTCCTTAAACGATATCTCCAAGGAAGCCAAGAGCGTTATCACCGCGGCACAAAGCGGTAAGATCAACCCCGACTATCTCACGGGTGCGACCTTTACCGTGTCCAACCTCGGCTCGCTCGGCATCGAATCCTTTACTCCCATCGTCAATCCCCCCCAGACCGCCATTCTCGGCGTTGACTGCGTAACGAAGCGCATCAAAGAGGTGGACGGCGAGGACGTCGTATATCCCGCAATGGGTCTTTCTCTCACCGTTGACCATCGCGTGCTTGACGGTGCGGACGCCGCAAGATTCCTTCAAGACCTCGGCTTCGCGCTTGAGAACATCGACCTCTTGATGGCGAAGTAAGAAGGGAAGTGCCGATATGTACGATCTGATCATTCTCGGCGGCGGTCCTGCGGGCTACAATGCCGCAGAGCGAGCAGGCAATGCGGAGCTTAAGACGCTTGTCATTGAGGAAAGAGCGCTTGGCGGCGTTTGCCTCAACGAGGGCTGTATCCCCACCAAAACGCTCCTCTATTCCGCCAAAATTTACGATTATGCAAAGCACGGCGCCGATTACGGCGTCACCTTCGGCTCGGCTTCCATCGACCACGCCTTCGTCGTCAACCGCAAAAACGCCGTTGTAAAGCAGCTCGTTGCGGGCGTCGGCGCGAAAATGAAAAAAAGCGGCGTCGAGGTCGTCAAAGCGACCGCCGTGATCAAGGAAAAAAACAGTGAGGGCTTCGTCGTTACCGCCGACGGCAAGGATTACGTCGGCAAGCAGCTCCTCATTGCAACGGGCTCCTCTCCCGCCCTTCCCCCCATTGACGGACTTGCCGACTCCTTAAAGGACGGCTTCGCCCTCACCAACCGCGAGGTTTTAGACCTTCCCGCGATCCCCAAGACCATCGTTGTCGTGGGCGGCGGTGTCATCGGTCTTGAGATGGCTTCGTATTTTAACTCCGTGGGCGCCAAGGTCTTTGTCGTTGAGATGATGGACCACATCGCAGGCCCCGTGGACAGAGAGATCTCCGCGCTTCTGCAAAAGGATTACGCCAAGAGAGGGGTCGAATTTATCCTCGGCGCCCGCGTGACCTCGATCAAAAACAAGACCGTCACTTACGAGAAGGACGGAAAAATTACGGAAATTCCCGCAGATTATGCCCTCGTTTCCATCGGCAGACGCCCGAGAACGGTCGGCATCGGCTGTGAGAACATCGGCTTGCACCTAGAGCGCGGCGCCATCGTTACGAACGAGATGGGCAAGACCAATGTCCCCGGCGTTTGGGCAGCGGGCGACGTCAACGGAAAATCAATGCTCGCACACACCGCCTACCGCGAGGGTGAGGTCGTTATCAACAACATTCTCGGCAAAAAGGATCGGGTGAACTACAACTCTATTCCCGCCGTGATCTACACCAACCCTGAGGTTGCCTCTGTCGGCGAAACGACCGAAAGCGCCAAGGAAAAGGGACTTGACGTGAGAGTGCAGACGCTCACCCTCAAGTATAGCGGCAGATACATTGCCGAAAACGAGCACGGCTACGGCATCCTCAAGGTCCTAACCGACAAGAAGCACAAGAACATCGTCGGTCTTCATATGATCGGCTCGTACGCATCCGAGATCATCTACGGCGCGGCAATGATGGTTGAAAACAAGATGCGTGTTGAGGACGTACACAAGATGGTATTCCCTCATCCCACAGTTTGCGAAGTTATCAGAGAAGGCTTGTTCCAGATA
>JAZSBJ010000146.1:0-10309 GCA_045602305.1 Eubacteriales bacterium
AGACCGTGTACCAGGCTGGAGTAGTTCATACCGCATACCTTTGCCTGTGCGGAGATACGGGCGATCCAGAGAGAACGGAACTCTCTCTTCTTCATCTTACGGCCTGCAAAAGCGTAGTTTCCGCTCTTTGCAACAGCCTGCTTAGCCATCTTGAAATGCTTGCTCTTTGCGCCCCAATAGCCCTTAGCGGCCTTTAATACGCTCTTTCTTCTCTTGCGCGTCATCATTGCGCCTTTTACTCTTGCCATTTTACTATCCTCCTAATTTCTTTCTTCGTCGCTTACTTCAGAATAAGCTTTCTGTAAACAGGCGCCATACTCTCACTCATCGTTGCACCGCCGCGAAGCTGTCTTTTACGCTTTGCGGTCTTGATGCCGAGCTTATGACGGCGATTGCAGTGGTTAATCTTCACTTTGCCCGATGCGGTAAGAGAAAATCTCTTCGCAGATGCCTTATGCGTCTTTACTTTTCCCATTTTTTTGTCTCCTTTAATGTTTACGGTAAAACCGAATTTTAACGAATTAGTTGCCCGATTTTGCGCTCTGCTTCAGCGGAGAGATGACGACGGACATATAGCGTCCCTCGAGCACCGCACCCTTTTCGGCAGCGCCTACCTCGGCACAGGCGGCTTGGAACTTCTCAAGAACCTCTCTGCCAAGCTCCATATGCGTCATTTCGCGTCCCTTGTAGCGAACGACGGCTTTGACCTTGTTTCCGTCCTTGAGGAAGCCGATTGCGTGATTCACACGAGTTTGAAAGTCGTGAACATCAATACGGCAAGAAAGCTGAACTTCCTTGAGCTTCGTTACCTGCTGCTTCTTCTTGGCTTCCTTCTCTCTCTTATCGCGCTCAAAACGGTATTTACCGTAGTTCATCGCGCGGCAAGCAGGCGGGGTTGCCGTAGCAGACATAAGAACCAAGTCAAGGTTTCTCGAGTATGCATACTCCTTTGCGTCATTTAAGGACATAATGCCAAGCTGCTGACCGTCCTCACCGACAAGGCGAACTTCCTTTGCTTTGATGTCATCGTTGATGAGTAATTCCTTCGTGCTAATCTTTCCGCACCTCCGAATAAAAAAATATACACGCAGTCATAGTTACCGCGTGCACAAAGCCCCACCAAAAGCGGGATATATGTTAACCGTATGCGCGCATTTGCGATACGGTGAGTGCGGTAAGCAACTGCTTTACTGCGCTAGTATACCACGTTCCTTCTGTTTTGTCAAGTGGTTTTTTCAAAAAAATGCGATTTTTTTCGAAGCGCGCCGCTTTTGGCAAAAACTTTTTCCTTTTTCTCGCCTTTTTTGTGCACAAAATTCTTG
Source organism: Eubacteriales bacterium (assembly GCA_045602305.1). GTDB lineage: Bacteria > Bacillota > Clostridia > Oscillospirales > CAG-272 > UBA1740. The sequence goes on from JAZSBJ010000146.1 coordinate 1,323, forward strand.
ATTTTAAAATAATGGTATGATATAATAATATGAAAAGTATTTTTGCGTGCCGTCGGCACCTGATGATACACGAGAATTTTAAAAGGAAACATACTATGCAAAGAACCATTGAACGAGCCAAGGAATTATCCTTACCTATGATCGCCGTAAGAGGAACGGTTGCCTTTCCCGGCGTACAAATGAATTTAGATCTCATCCGCGACGCTTCCCTGCGCGCCTTTTCCCTTGCAAGCGAATCGGACGGACGCATTCTTCTTCTCTCGCAAAAGGATGCCGAGGTCGAAACGCCCACGGAAAAGGACTTCTATCACATCGGTACCGTTTGCCAGATCAAGCGCGTGTCGCGCGTGGAAGAGGGCGGGCTTGCCGTCATCTTTGAGGGCATCTGCCGCGCTAAGGTTTCCTCGATCCGTTATGAGGACGACTGCTTCTTCGCCAACGTCATTTGCAAAACGGTACACGTGGAAGAGGCGGCGAGCAGCGATGCCGAGGAAAAGATGCAAGCCGTACTCAAAATGATCGACGACATCCGTCCGATGCACCCAATCTTAAACGACGAGATCGTCAAGGCGGCAATGGCGCTCAAAGCACCCGGGGCGTTTTGCGATTTTGTGGCATCTGCCGCACTTCTCAATTATAAAAGCAAGCAGCGCATTCTTGAAGTCTTCCACCCACTCACAAGGCTTGACCGTCTTTTGTTCGTGGTAGAAGAGGAATTTCAGTTCATCCGCCTTGAATATAACATTCACCGCCAGGTAAAAGAACGCATTGATCAGCATCAAAAGGAATACTTTTTGCGCGAGCAGGCAAAAGTGATACAGCAAGAGCTGGGCGAGGACGATGACGAGATCGCCGAGTATCACGAGCGCATCGAAGAAGCAAAGCTCCCCGAGCAAGTCAAGGAAAAGCTCCTCAAGGAGCTTGGACGCTTGGCGAAAACGCCCTTTGGTGCCGCAGAAAGTGCCGTGCTTCGTTCCTATCTTGACACCTGCCTTGAGCTTCCTTGGACCAAAAAAACGGAAGCTGTGACTACCGTTCAAGCGGCGCGTGCCGTTTTGGATGCCGATCACGCGGGGCTTGAAAAGATCAAAACGCGCATCCTCGAATACATCGCTGTCAAGCAGCTTTCTCCCAACGTCAAAAACCAGATCATTTGCCTCGTCGGCCCTCCCGGTGTAGGTAAGACCTCGATTGCCGCCTCTATCGCTCGTGCGATGAAGCGCAAATACGCACGCATTTCGCTTGGCGGTATTCGCGACGAAGCAGACATTCGCGGTCACAGAAAGACCTACGTCGGTGCAATGCCCGGACGCATTGTTGAGGCAATTACCTCGGCAGGCGTTTCCAACCCCGTCTTGGTGCTTGACGAGATCGACAAGCTCTCTTCCAGTATGCACGGCGATCCTTCGTCGGCGCTTCTTGAGGTGTTAGACCCCGAGCAGAACAAATATTTCCGCGATCACTTCCTTGAGCTTCCCCTAGATCTTTCGGACTGCGTCTTTATCGCTACCGCGAACGATTACGACGGCATCCCCCTGCCGCTTATCGACCGTATGGAGATCATTCGCCTCTCCTCTTACACGCGCACGGAAAAGTTCACCATTGCGAAGCGCCACCTGATCCCCAAGCAGCTGTCGCGCCACGGGCTTTCGGGACGCACGCTTCGTTTTACCGACGAGGCACTTTACGAGCTGATCGACTATTACACCCGCGAAGCAGGCGTCCGCACGCTTGAGCGTGAGATTGCCTCTGTCTGCCGCAAAGCCGCTATGCGGATCGCTGAGGGAGAAGCAAAATCGGTGCGCATCACCAAAGCCCTCATCGGCGAGATGCTCGGCAAGCGCAAATTCTTGCGAGAGGATCTTGAAAAGACCAATCCCGTGGGCGTCGTCAACGGACTTGCCTACACCCAAAGCGGCGGCGACCTCTTAAAGGTCGAAGCACTCGTGATGGACGGCACGGGTAAAGTTACCCTTTCGGGCAGTCTTGGCGACGTGATGAAGGAATCGGCTTCCCTCGCCGTCAGCTACATCCGCACCGTTGCAAAAACGCTCGGCATTCCCGAGGACTTCTATAAGACCAAGGACATCCATATTCACTTTCCCGAGGGCGCCGTTCCCAAGGACGGCCCCAGCGCAGGGGTTGCTATGTGCTGTGCCTTGGCAAGTGCGCTTTCGGGCGCGCCTACCCGCCGCGACGTCGCAATGACGGGCGAGATCACCCTGCACGGCAAGGTGCTTCCCATCGGCGGATTAAAAGAAAAAACAATGGCGGCATATGCCTCTGGCATTCAAACCGTTTTGATCCCCAAGGGCAACGAAAAGGATCTTGATGAAATTGACGCCGAGGCAAAGGCAGGCTTGCGCTTCGTTTTGTGCGAGAGCGTTACCGATGCGTTCCGCGAGGTGCTTCTTGATACACCGCACGTAGCCCCTGTTTCGGACGCGCCTCTCTTTACGCCCCACGCAGAACAAAAGCAGCCCCAGCTTTGCCGTTAAGAGGTGCGCTATGCAAAAGCCCAATCTAAACAATTTGCGTCTTAAGATGAGCGCGGGTACGCCCGCGCAGTTTCCCCGTGACGCTGTACCGCAGATCGTATTTTCGGGGCGCTCCAACGTGGGTAAAAGCTCGCTCATCAACACTCTGCTCGGCAGGCGCTCCTTTGCGCGCGTATCCTCGGCACCGGGAAAAACGGTGACTGTTAACTTTTTCGATATCGACGGGAAGCTTACCTTTGTGGATCTTCCCGGATACGGATATGCCAAGCGCTCCCGCGACGAGCTTTTGGCTTTCAGCCGTGTGACGGACGGCTTTTTCACCAAAAATCCCGCCATCTCCCAAGTAAAGCTCGTTTTGCAGCTGGTTGACGCCCGCACGGGTCCCACCGACGACGATCTTTCGATGATACAGTATCTCGTCGATGCGTCGCTTCCCTTTCTCATCGTGGCGACCAAGGCGGACAAGCTCAGCAAATCCGCACTGATCAAGAGCTTGACGGAGATGAAGGATACCTATTTTTCGGAGATCGATATTCCCATTTTGCCCTTTTCGTCCCAAACGCGTGACGGCAAGGATGCGCTTTGGGGTGAGATCTTCCGCGCGCTTTCCTAATCCCTAAAGCAAAGGAACATTTATGAACACGATTGCACGGTATTTGATTACCATTCCCGCCGTTTTGCTCGTTATTATGCTTCACGAGCTCGCACACGGTGTCGTATCCTATAAGCTCGGCGATCCTACCGCCAAGCGTATGGGACGCCTTACCCTCAACCCATTAAAGCATCTCGACCCCGTCGGCGCCGTCTGTATGGTTCTTTTCCATTTTGGCTGGGCGAAGCCCGTCCCCGTCGATATGCGGTATTTCAAAAACCCAAGACGCGATATGGCATTCACCGCCCTTGCAGGACCGCTTTGCAATCTTCTTTGTGCCTTTCTTTCCGTCCCCGCATATCTGCTTTTGTATCGCGCCTATGCCTCGGTAGCCATTCAAAACGAGGGGCAAGGCTTTGCTGTGGGACTTCTTTTGACTCTCTTTTATTTCGTATACTACTTCCACGCCGTGAATTTGGGGCTTTGTCTTTTTAATCTCATTCCCCTTCCCCCTCTTGACGGCTCACGGGTTCTGTTTGCCTTCCTTCCGCCGCGATATTACTACTCCTTGATGCGCTACGAGCGTATGATCTCGTTTGCCCTAATGCTCTTTCTCCTTACGGGAGCAAATTTCGGCTTTCTCGATCGAATCGCATCTGCGATTTCATACGGAATGGAATCCGTTTGGCAGATCCTTCCCATTTTTTAATGAGGTGACACGATGTCCGAAGAAAATGTTTTAACCTACCGCCTTGATGAATTTGAGGGACCGCTTGACTTACTTTTGACCCTCATCGAAAAAAACAAGGTGGATATTGCCGATATCCCGATTGCCAAGATCTTTGAGCAATATATGGAATATATCGCCGAGGCGGAGCGCCTTGATCTTGAGATCGCTTGCGAATTTATCGTAATGGCAAGCACCTTAATGCTCATTAAGAGCAAGATGCTGTTGCCGCGCGATCCCGAAAAAGACGAGGACCCCCGTCGAGAGCTTGTCGACGCCCTTTTGATCTACCAAAAGGCAAAGGAAGACGCCGAAACGCTTCGCCCGCGTTACAGTGAGTTTTCGGGGCGTTTGGCAAAGGATAACGAGGAGATTCCCGCAGAAAAGGGTTTTCCCCTCGGTCTTGACCCTTCCCTGCTTACAAAAGCACTTGGCGTAATGGTGGGGCGCTTAAAGCAGGCAAACGAGGTGCCCGTCACGATGATCAACCCGCTGATCAAGCGGCGCGTCGTTTCCGTCGAGGAGCAAATTGACGGGATCGTCGCAAAGCTCTCCGAGCGCGAGAGCGCATCCTTCTTCTATCTCTTGAAGGATGCGGAGGATCGCAGTGAGCTTCTCGCCGCCTTTATGGGCATTTTGGAGTTGATCAAAATACGCCGCATTCTCTTCTGCGAGGAAGATGAGGAAGCGCCCTTCTCCATTCTCACCAAATTCAAGCTAAACGAAAATTACGAGCCAGAGGATGCACAAGACGCGGCACCCTTAACGCTGGAATAAGAAAAGGACCCGACGATGAATACAGAACAGCTGAACGAACCAAAAAACACTCTCGCCGCTGTCGAGGGCGCCCTAGAGAACTTCGAGGAAGTGCTTGAGGCGGTGCTTTTCGCGGCAGGGCATCCCGTCACTTATGAAAAGCTCGGCGAGCTTTTTGAGATCTCTCCCTCGCTCGTCAAGGAGCGCGTTGCGGCATATGCACAGGTGTATAACAACACGCAAACGCCGCGCGGCATCCTGCTTTTACCCTACGACAACGCTTGCCAGCTTTGCACCAAGGAAAAATATCTTCCCCATATTCGCGTTGCCCTCGGCATTCGCCGCAGCGGTACGCTTTCCAATTCCTCGATTGAAGTATTGGCGATCGTGGCGTACCACCAGCCCGTCACCCGCGCCTATATTGATACGGTGCGCGGTGTCGACAGCGCTTACGCCGTATCCTCGCTCCTTGAGCGCGGTCTTATTGAGTCTGTCGGTCGTCTTGACGCACCCGGAAGACCGATGCTTTACGGTACGACGGCGGACTTCTTGCGTTGCTTCGGTCTTTCCTCGCTTGCCGAGCTTCCCGGCGTTTCCTCTGAGGAAGCTGCAGATATTCTCGCCAGAATGCGTAAAAATGCGATGGAGCCCAACGTGCTCGAAAACCAAATCTCCTTTGAAGAGGGCGACCTCGGCGCAGCTCTCTTCCCCGAAGACGCTAGCGAGCAATCTGCCGAGCAATAAATACATAGTTTTATTCCCAAAGGAGGTACGGCTTGACTGCACTTTATATCATAGCAGGCGTTTTGGCGCTTCTTGTTCTTTTGCTTCTCTTGCCCGTACGCCTTTCTCTTCGGTCATCTAAGGATTTTTCACTGACGCTTTCTTATCTTTTTCTCCAAATTCCGCTTTATCCCAAGAAAAAGAGTGTACGCCTTTCGGACTACACGCCGCGAAAGCTCCGTAAAAAGAAGCGCAAGGCAAGAAAAAAGCGGCGCCTCGAAGAGGCAGCCGCCAAAGCGAAAAAGAAGCCTGCAAAAACACTTAAGCAACGGCTTCGCCAAATTCGTTTGATCCTGCATATTTTAAAAAACACCTACAAGAGCATTCTTTCTGCCGTCAAGGTGCGTGTGCGTCGATTCTATATTACGGTAGCAACCGACGACGCGGCAAAAACGGCAATCCTATACGGTGTAGCGTCCCAAAGCACAGCATACCTTTTGGAGCTTTTAAGCACCTATACAAAAACGACTGCAAAGCGCGGAGGCGTTGATGTTGTTGCCGACTTTTGCGGCGAAAGCAGCACCCTTGACGCCGAGATCGTCTTTTCCGTGACACCGCTTTCCCTATTGCGTTTAGGCTTACGCGCTGCTTTACTTTTCCTAAAATACAAATTCAAAAAACAACCCGATAAAATAAAAAACGGAGTGAACTGATATGAACGAAAACAAAGTAAACGATTTGATCGAGGGCTCCCTTGCAAAGATCCGTGAGCTGACGGGCACTGAAACGGTCGTCGGAGATCCCATCTACACCCCCAACGGCACGCTCATTCTTCCTGTTTCCAAAATTTCGATGGGCTTTGCCACGGGCGGCCTTGACTTTGGCAAGAAAAAGGATGACGAGTGCAAAAAGCACGGCAATTACGGCGGTGGCGGCGGCACAGGTGTTACTGTGACCCCCGTTGCGTTTCTCATTCTTTCGGCAGAAGGAAAAATCGATCTCATCCCCGTTACCGATGCCAAAAACATCGACACCGTGGACAAGATCAGTGCACTTATCGAGCGTTCCCCCGACATCTTGAAGCGCCTTAAGGACGTTCTTGTCAAGAAAAAGGAAGAAAAAGAGGAAAAGAAGGATTAATTCCTTTTTTGCCAAAAAGCCACGCCTTCACTTTGGTATACCGCCCGAATAACGGCGGCAAACTATCAAAAACAGAGGGAGGCTATCTATTTGAAACGCTTTTTCGCTTTTTCGCTTTTTTCGGCAGTTCTCCTTTCCCTCTTCTCCGTAACGGCACGCACCGCTACCCCTTCCGTTTCTGCGAAGCACGCGGTTCTTTTGGATGCCGTCGGCGGGGACTTCTTGTGGGAAAAGGATGCGGATACGCGTGTACCTATGGCATCGACGACCAAGATCGCAACGGCAATCGCCGTTTTGGAAGCGCTCCCCCTTGAAAAGACGGTCACAGTCCCTAAAGAAGCCGTTGGCGTAGAGGGGACGTCCGCATACCTTACCGAGGGCGAAAGGCTTACCGTGCGCGACCTTTTACACGCGCTCTTGCTTGCTAGCGCCAACGATGCGGCAATCACACTAGCCATTGCCTGCGACGGAAGCGTTGCGGCGTTTTCTGCGCGAATGAATCGCTTGGCGGACGAATTATCTCTCAAAAACACCCATTTTGAAAATCCGCACGGGCTTCCCGCAGATGCACACTACACCACGGCAAGAGAGCTTGCGCTCCTTTCCGCATACGCAATGCACAACCCTGCCTTTACTGAGATCGTTGCCAAAAAGCACTACACCTGTCAAACCTCGACGCAAACGAGAGCCTTTCGCAATCACAACAAGCTCTTGTCGTTTTCTGCGGACGCCGTCGGTATCAAGACGGGCTTCACAAAAGCAAGCGGGCGTTGTCTTGTAGGAGCTGCAAACAGGGACGGCGCGCTTCTTATCAGCGTAACGCTCTCTGCTCCCAACGATTGGAATGACCACATCTCACTTTGGAATTACGGCTTTTCCCTGCTCGGCTTGTCCGAAAAGCAATAAAAAGCCAATAAATTAAGGACTTTTATGGAAAAGATCAGACTGCAAAAACATTTCACCGACTGCGGTGTGCTTTCGCGCCGTGCCGCAGAAAAAGAAATTGAGGAAGGGCGCGTTAAGGTCAACGGTCACCCCGCCACCCTCGGTACAAAGATCGATCCATCCGTCGATCTCGTGCTTTGGCAAGGCAAGCCTGTCCTTCCCACGCAAGAAAAGCACCATTATATCGCTTTAAACAAGCCGCGCGGCTATATCACTAGCACGAGCGACCCGCAAAACCGCAAGTGTGTGACCGAGCTTCTCTCGGGACACACGGGACGCGTTTATCCGATCGGACGGCTTGACTACATCTCCGAGGGGCTTTTGCTCCTCACCGACGACGGTGTGCTTGCCAACCGTCTGACCCACCCCAAGCACCATCTTTCCAAGGTATATCGCGTCAAGGTTCGCGAGCATATTACCGACGAGCAATACGACGCCCTCACCTCTGAGATGGAGATCGACGGGTATCTTCTTAAACCCGTTTTGGTGTCGGTCGTAGAAAAGGACGAAACGGGCACGCTTCTTAAAATGACGCTTTCCGAGGGCAGAAACCGCCAAATCCGCAAAATGTGCGAGAAGGTGGGGCTCACGGTCAAGCGACTTTGCCGTGTTTCTATCGGTAGCGTAAAGCTCGACGGGCTTCCTGTCGGGAAATGGCGCTATCTTACCGACAAAGAGGTGGACGACCTCTATCGCGCCACCAAGGGATGAAGCCCTTCTCTTAATTTGCTTCCCTTTTTTTCAAATATTTAATGCGCGTTGCTTCGCCGCCACGGATATGACGCTCCGACTTGTTTTCGTCTAAGATCTCCTTCACAGCGGCGTACAGTGCGGGATTTTTTTGGCTCAAGCGCTCCGTGACGTCTTTATGTACCGTGCTTTTGCTGACGGAAAAATGAGAAGCCACGCTTCTGACCGTTGCGCGATTGGCAACAAGGTATTCCCCCAAAACTTCACAGCGCTCTTTCCTTCCTCTTCGCATATCTTACCCCTTCCTATTCAAGCGCCGCGTTTGCGGCGCTCATTGTTGTTACAATATATGAAAGGCTTTTCTTTTCGATGCAAAAAGAAGAAAATAAATTTGTAAACTCCTCTTGCTTTGAAGGAATGGTTTCCATCCGTGCCTTGCTTGACGCGATGCATAACGGGATATCAGACCGCAAGATCCTTCGCATTCTCTACACCCCGCAACACGCAAAAAAGCATCCGCGAGAGATCGCGTTTCTGCGCCACGAGGCAGAGCGATGCGCCTTTTCTTTGGAAGAAGCTGAGGAATCGACGCTCGGCTCGATGACGGTGGGCAACTCTCACGGCGGCATCATTGCCGAAGCGACCGAGCGCACGGTCCCCCCTTTAACCGAAGACGTCGCGCTGGAAGAAAACGGCTTTTACGTTTTGATGGAAGGCATCGAGGATCCGTACAATTTCGGGTATGCGCTCCGTTCCCTTTACGCGCTTGGCATTTCGGGCATCCTTCTGCCCGAACGAAATTGGCTCACGGCGGCGGGCGTCGTTGCACGCGCGTCTGCAGGCGCCTCCGAGCGCTTTACTTATTATACTGCCCCCTCGGAAGATGCCGTTCGCATTTTTAAAGAGCCCGGCTACC
>JAZSBJ010000147.1:0-6662 GCA_045602305.1 Eubacteriales bacterium
CACTCGCATCCGACACCGGGGCCGAGGATCTCGGAAAGACCGTAGATGTCGTATGCCTTAATGCCGAGTTTGGCTTCGATCTCGCGGCGCATTTCCTCCGTCCAAGGCTCTGCACCGAAGATACCTGCCTTGAGTTTGAGCTGATCCTTGAGTCCCGCGCGCTCGATCTCTTCCCCGATATAAAGGGCGTACGAGGGAGTACAACAAAGCACGGTGGAGCCAAAGTCAACCATATTTTGAATTTGAAGAGGAGTGTTGCCCGAGGACATAGGAACGACCGTAGCACCGATGCGGCCTGCACCGTCGTGCGCACCAAGGCCGCCCGTAAACAGTCCGTAGCCGTAGGAAACTTGAACGATATCCTCATCCGTAGCACCGACGGCGGTGAGCATTCTTGCAAAGCAGTCTGCCCAGAGCTTAAGGTCGTTGTCGGTATAGCCTACGACGATACGCTTGCCCGTCGTACCGCTGGATGCGTGGATACGGCGAATGTTCTTTAAGGGCTCTGCAAAGAGTCCGTAGGGGTAATAGTCACGCAGATCCTTTTTGTAGGAAAAGGGGAGCTTAGAGAGGTCCTCGATGCCGTGAATATCCTCGGGTTTCAGACCCTTTTCGTCCATACGGTTGCGGAAGCACTCCACGCGCTCATACATACGCTTTACCTGCCATACAAGGCGTTCGCTTTGGAGCTTTTCAAGTTCTTCTCTGGGAAGCGTTTCTTCCCTTTCGTGCAGCATTGCCATCGGTGGTATCTCCTTATTTTTATAGATTAAAGGGTGTAGCCCTTTTCAAAGGCGGCGAGGTTGATGTCAAGGAACTTTTGGGGTACCGTTTCGCGAATGGTGGCTTCCCACTCTTCCTTGGGAATATCGGTGTTCTTGGCAAGCACGCCGATAAGCACGACGTTGACAGCCTTTCCGCTACCCACGCTCTCGGCAAGGGAAAGCGCGTCAAGGCTTTTGAGTTTTGCGTGCTTTGCAAGTTCCTCAAGGATGCCCTCGGGATACACGGCGGCGCCCGTAATGACGGGCATAGGATCGATGGCGCGGTCGTTGACGATCATCGTGCCGCCCTCTTTCAGATAAGGGAGCGCACGGAGCGCCTCAAGGCGCTCAAAGGCGAGAATGATGTCTGCTTCTCCCTTATCGATAATGGGAGAATAGATCTTATCGCCGTATTTTACATAAGTTACAACGCTTCCGCCGCGTTGGCTCATACCGTGCACCTCGGAAACCTTAACGTCGTATCCGCGGGCGGTCAAAAGATTGCCGAGAATGCGGCTTGCAAGCAGAGTTCCCTGACCACCGACGCCGACGATCATAATATTCTTCTGCATCTTATTTTTCCTCCTTACGAATCGCCTTGAAGGGGCATACGGACGTGCAAAGCGAGCAGCCGTTGCACTGGTTTCTGTCGATGACCGCCTTGCCGTTCTTAAAGGAAATGGCGGGGCAGCCGAGCTTCATACACATTTTGCATCCGTGGCAAGCATCGCTATCCACAGTGCAGTGTCCCGAATACTTCACGCCCTTGAGGAGCGCGCAGGGGCGCTGTGCGATGATGACCGAGGGCTCGTCGGCGGCAAGCTCCTCCTTGACCGCCTTTTCAAAGCCGACAAGGTCGAAGGGATCCTCAACACGCACGCGCTCAACACCCACGGCGTGGCAAAGGGCAAGAAGATCGACCTGCTTGGTCGCTTCACCGCGAATGGTCTTGCCCGTGGTGGGGTTGTCTTGGTGTCCTGTCATACCCGTGATGGAGTTATCAAGGATGATGACGGTATTGTTGCCCTTATTGTAAACGATGTCGATAAGACCCGTGATGCCCGAGTGGATAAAGGTAGAGTCGCCGATGACCGAAACGAGCTTTTTATTGGTCTCTTCCCCGCCCGCACGGCTCATACCGTGTGCGGCACTGACCGAAGCACCCATACAAATGGTGGTATCCACCGCCTGCAGGGGGGCAACGGCGCCGAGGGTATAGCATCCGATATCACCCGACACGGTCACGCCAAGCTTTTTGAGAACGTAGAAGGTACCTCTGTGAGGACAGCCCGCACACATCACGGGAGGACGGGCAGGAAGGGTTGCGGGCGCGATCGAGGGGAGAGATACGCCGAGCACTGCCTCACGGATCATATTTTGAGAATACTCGCCGAGGAGCGAAAAATGCTCCTTGCCCTTCACGGTAACACCGAGAGCGCGGATATGCTCCTCAAACACGGGGTCCAGCTCCTCAATGCACCAAAGGGTGTCAACGCCCTTGGCAAAGTCGAGGATCTTCTTTTCGGGAAGCGGATAGACCATACCGAGCTTTAAGTAATTGACGGAGTCGCCCAAGGCTTCCTTGGCGTACTCATACGAAACGCCCGAGGTGATAACGCCGATGCGGCTTCCGTTGTCCTCGATCTTGTTAAAGGTGTCGCTCTCTGCAAGGGCGATGAGCTTTTTGGTGCGCTCCTCAACGACGACGTGTCTGCCCTTTGCCATTGCGGGCATCATTACGTGCTTTGCAATGTTCTTTTCGTAGGGCTTAAGTGCCACCTCCTCGGGCTCGCAAAGCGCAACGAGCGACTGCGAGTGGGAAACGCGGGTAGAAAGACGGATAAAGACGGGGGTGTCATACTCCTCGCTGAGTGCGAACGCCGCCTTGGTAAAGTCCTTGCACTCTGCAGAATCGCTCGGCTCAAGCATCGGGATCTTTGCCGCCTTAGCATAGTGGCGGGAATCCTGCTCGTTTTGCGAGGAGTGCATTCCGGGGTCGTCGGCAACGCAGAACACAAGACCGCCGTTTGCGCCGATGTAGCTAACGGTAAAGATGGGGTCTGCCATCACGTTAAGACCGACGTGCTTCATACAGGACATCGCACGCGCACCGCGCACGGATGCGCCGATGGCGACTTCTGCCGCCACTTTTTCGTTGGGTGCCCATTCCACGTGCAAATTGTCATATTGCACCATATTTTCGGTGATCTCGGTGCTGGGGGTTCCGGGATAGGAAGAAACGACCTTAACGCCCGCTTCATATGCGCCGCGGGCAACGGCGGCGTTTCCAAGTAACAGCTTTTTCATATGTATTTTTCCTTTATCGTTTGATTTCGTTTTCCTCGGCAATGAGGTTCCCCGCACCGTAACGGCGGCGAAGAACGGGCTTTTCGATCTTGCCTGTGGGGTTTCTCGGAATGTCGGCAAAGATCACCTTGCGCGGACGCTTGTATCTGGGAAGCTCTGCACAGAAAAGGAGAAGCTCCTCTTCGGTCATCTCTTCGCCTTCTTTGAGTTCAACGATCGCGGCGGCGATCTCGCCAAGACGGCTGTCGGGCAGTCCGATCACAGCGGCGTCCTTGATCTTCTCGTTTTTACGCAAGAAGTTTTCGATCTGTACGGGATAAAGGTTTTCGCCACCCGTGATGATGACGTCCTTTTTGCGGTCAACGAGCCAGATAAAGCCGTCCTCGTCCTCTTCCGCCATATCGCCCGTAAAGAGCCAGCCGTCGGCAAGCACCTCTTTGGTTGCCGCCTCGTCCTTATAGTAGCACTTCATCACGCCGGGGCCAAAGACGGCAAGCTCACCGACATCCCCTCTCTTGACCTCTTGCTTGTTTTCGTCTACGATCTTGAGTGTCCAGCCATAGCCCGCCTTACCGATGGCACCTACGTGATCGATGTTCTCTACACCGAGGTGCACACAGCCGGGGCCGATGGATTCGCTAAGACCGTAGTTGGTGTCATAGTCGTGGTGGGGGAAGATCTTTTTCCAGCGCTTGATGAGGCTGGGGGGGACGGGCTGTGCGCCGATGTGCATCAGTCGCCAAGCAGAAAGGTCAAGCTCGGAAAGTTTGATCTCACCGCGGTCGATGGCATCGAGAATATCCTGTGCCCACGGCACGAGAAGCCAAACGATGGAGCATTTCTCATCCGATGCCGTTTGCATAATGAGTTCGGGGGTCGTTCCCTTCAAAAGCACGGCACGTCCGCCCGAGGCAAGACTGCCGAACCAGTGCATCTTTGCGCCCGTGTGGTAAAGTGGCGGAATGCAAAGGAATACGTCGTTTTTGGTCTGTCCGTGGTGCGCTTGCTCCACCTTCGCCGAATGGGTAAGGCTTGCGTGCGCGTGCAGGATCGCCTTGGGGAAGCCCGTCGTACCGCTTGAGAAATAGATGGCGGCATCGTCCTCTTCCGAAAGAACGATATCCGGCTTTACACCTGCCATCGGCGATGCGATCTTATCGTAGCTCTCCGCGAAATAGGGGCAATCGCGTCCCTCGTAGATCCACATCTTGATCTTAGGCATACGGGAAACGATCTCCTCTACGCGTCCCACGAACTCAGGACCAAACACGAGGATCTCGGAATCGGATTTTTCAAGGCAATAGCGGATCTCCTCAGCCGTGTAGCGGTAATTCAGCGGTACGGCAATCGCGCCCGCCTTAAGAATGCCGAAATAGATGGGAAGCCACTCGATGCCGTTCATCAAAAGAATGGACACCTTCGTTCCGCGCGCAACGCCGCGGGAAAGAAGAAGATTGGCAAAGCGGTTGGCTTTAATATCAAATTCGCGCCAAGTCATCTCGCGGCGATAGCTGTTGCCCGTGGATTGGATCAGGGCGAACTCGCGCCAGGTGTGTCCCTTATGGTCATCAACGCCGGGGTTGATCTCCACAAGCGCGACGTCGTCGGGATAGAGCGACGAATTTCTTTCAAGCAATTCGGTAATTGGCATAATAGGGTTCCTTTCGGGGATAAATTCTGCACACGGCAGGAAACTTAAAATAATAATATTATTTTATCAGCATTTGTAGACAAAGTCAATAGAATCCGCGCAAAAAGGCGAAAAAGCGTTTTAAGCAGTAGCAAACTGACTGTTATAGAGCGTCGCATAGAAGCCGCCCGCACGAAGGAGCGCCTCGTGGCTTCCCTGCTCGACCACCTGTCCGTCCTTCATTACGAGAATGAGATCCGCTTCCTTAATGGTGGAGAGCCTGTGCGCGACGATGAAAGAGGTCCTTCCCTGCATCATCGTTTTGAACGCGTCTTGAATCTTAAGCTCGGTACGCGTATCGATGGAAGAGGTCGCCTCGTCTAGGATCAGCATCGGCGGGAGCGCAAGCATCGCGCGCGCGATGCAAAGAAGCTGGCGCTGTCCTACCGAGAAATTACTGCCGTTTTCGATGATCTCGGTGTCATATCCCTTGGGCAGTCGGCGAATGAAGGAGTGCGCGTGCGCCATTTTTGCGGCGGCAACGATCTCCTCTTCGGTCGCTGTGGGCTTGCCGTAGGCGATATTATCGCGGACGGTACCGTCCTTCAGCCAAGTATCCTGAAGCACCATTCCGTAACGGGAGCGAAGCTCGGCGCGCGTCATTTTTCGTATATCCGCGCCGTCCACCGAGATGCTACCGCCGTTGACGTCGTAAAAGCGCATCAAAAGATTGATGAACGTGGTTTTTCCGCATCCCGTAGGACCGACGATGGCAATTCGCTTTCCCTGCTCTACCTCAAGGCAAAGATGCTCAATGAGGGGGCGATCGGGATGATAGCGGAAGGAAACGTCCGAAAGAGAAACGGTGCCCGAAACGGGGGGCGTGAGGGCGTCCTCGGGATCGGGAATCTCTTCCTCTTCGTCAAGGAATTCAAAGACGCGAACGGCACAGCTAAAGGCGTTTTGCAGCTCGGTGATCACGCTGCTGATGTCGTTGAAGGGCTTTGCGTATTGCGAGGCGTAGCTTAAAAACACGCTCACCTCACCGATGGAAAGCCCACTCTTGTCCGTAGCGAAGAGCGCGCAAATCAAAATAACGACGGCGTAAACGAGATTGTTTACGACACGCGTTGTGGGATTGACGAGGCTCGAAAAGAAGGTTGCCTTCATCGACACGCTTTCCAAGCGTCCGTTGACCTCGTCAAAGGCGGCAAGGCTCTCGTCCTCATAGCCGAACGCCTTGACAACGCGCGCGCCCTCAATATACTCGTTGGCAAGTCCCGTTTCCTCACCGCGCACCTTTGCCTGCGCCAAAAAATGGCGGTGCGTACGCGTTGCGATAAAGCGGGCAACGAGAATAGAAAGCGGGGTAAGCACGAACACCGCAAGGGCGATGAGGGGGTTGAGATAAAGCATCACGCCGAGGGTGGCAAGGATGGTAAGGAATGCGCTGAAGAGCTGCGTCGTGCCCATCAATAGCCCGTCCGCAAAGGTGTCGACGTCGGAAACCGTACGGCTGACAGTATCGCCCACCGAATGGGTGTCGGCATAGGCGACGGGGAGCTTGTGCATTTTTAAGCTCACGCGGTCGCGCAGATCGCGGCAAACGGAATAGGTGATGCGGTTGCCCGAAAGGGCGCTGATCTTTTGCGCCAGCGCACCGACAAGTGCGGCAACGGCGACGAGGGTAACGGCTTGCAAAACAAGCGAAAGGTCTACCTTACCCTTGCCTAGCATTGCATCAATGGCGTCGCCGCAAAAAATGGGGATCAAAAGGGCGGCGGCAACCGTCAAGACGGCGCAGAAAAGGCTCAAAAGGACAAACCCGATATAAGGCTTTAAGAGGGCGAGAATACGGCGAATCGTTTTCTTTTTCATACCGTGCCCTCCTTTTTAAACTGGCTTTCGTAGATCTCGCGATAGACGGGGCAGGTGTCAAGGAGCGATTCGTGCGTTCCCTC
>JAZSBJ010000148.1:0-6345 GCA_045602305.1 Eubacteriales bacterium
TCATCGGTCAGGGTAAGATCGCAGAGATCCTATCCAAAAAGAGCGAAGACAGACGCCATATCTTCGAGGAAGCCGCAGGCATTTCGAAGTTCCGTCAAAGAAAAGAAGAAACCGAGAAAAAGCTTTCGCAAGTCGAGCAGAACGTAGATAGCTTAACGCTTATCTTCAATGAGCTTGATGCCCGTGTTGGTCCTCTTGCAAGGGATGCCGAAAAAGCAAAGCGCTACCGCGTGCTTCTTGAGGACAAGAAGCGTGCTGACGTTTCTCTTTGGCTCTTTGATACGCAAAAGATCAAAACGGATCTGCAAAACGCAGACAACGCATATCGCCTTGCCGCCGCCGAGTATGAGCGCCTCAAGGAGCGCATCGAATCGCTCGAAAAGCAGAGCGATCTCGTCCACGAACGCTTGACGGGAAGCCGTTTAGCGTCCGAGCAGCTTATGGCGGAGATCAGCGATACGGGCAAGCGCATCAGTGTGCTTGAAAACAGCTATGCGCTTGCTACGGCAAACATTCGAAACCTTGCCGAGCTTGCGGCTGGGTGCCGCGAACGCCTTTCTGCGTTTGATGAGGACGACCGCAAAATCGATACCCAAAAGGAAGAGCTTGCGCGCGACCTTGATGTCCTCAAGGAGAAAATGCAAGCAACGGATGAAGAAAAGCTCTCCTTGCTTGTTGCTTTTGAGGAGCTGACGAAAAATGCCGCTTCACTGGAAGCATCGCTCGCAGAGGATCTCGAAAAGATCGAAGCGCTCAACCAAAGAGCAATGGATCTGCGCGTTCGCCTTGACGTCAGCGAAAAGGCGAAGGCAGACGACAGTGACAAGAGCCGATCTATTTCGGAAGAAATCGGCAAATATCGCGCGGCAGAAGAGGCGCTTTGCGCCGAGGTTGCCCGTTGCGAGAAAAATACCGCAGGATACCGTGCCAAAATTGATACGGCTGAGGAAATCATCAAAACGCAGAGCGAGCTGATTGAAAAATATACTGCGGAGCGCGAAGAAGCACAGCGCGCACACAACGAGGAAGAAGGGCGCATCAGCGGTCTTTCTCAGCGCATTGAATCCTTGCGCCGTATGGAAGAGCATTTCGAGGGATACGGACAAAGCGTACGCTTCGTGATGCAGGAATACGCAAGAAACGCATCGGAGTTTGTGGGCAAGGTCTACGGTCCCGTGTCTAAGCTCATTTCCGTTGACGCCAAATACATTACCGCCGTCGAAACGGCACTCGGACAAAACCTGCAGAATATCGTTGTCGAAAGCGAGGAAACCGCAAAGAGCGCTATCGCGCTTTTGAAACGAAGCAACGCAGGACGCGCGACCTTTTACCCCATCAGCTCCGTGCGCGCACAGAGCGAAACGGATGAGATTCGTCGTGCCAAGGATTTCCGCGGTTACATTGGACGTGCGGATACGCTTGTCACCTTTGACGCACGCTATGATGAGATTATGAAATCTCTTCTTTTGCGGACCGTCGTTTTTGATAACATCGACAACGCGACCGAAGCGGCGAAGAGCCTGCGCTTTCGCTTGCGTATCGTTACGCTTGACGGTCAGGTCATCAATGCAGGCGGCTCCTTTACGGGCGGCTCTGTACGCCACAATAGCGGAATTTTGTCGAGGAATTCTGAGATCGACGCGCTGGTGAACGAGCAAAAGAAGTGCGAGAAGGCGGCGTCTGAGCTCGTAGCCACCATTCGCAAGATTGAGGACGCAATGGAAGCATCCCGTACCAAGGTGCGCGATGCAGAGCAAACGAGAGATCTTCTGTATACGATGTCCCGCGCGCAGTTTGCCGAGCTTGACACCGCAAAGGCAAAGCTCGCGGCCAATGACGAGCTGATCGGTAAGCTCAACGACGACCTTGCACGCCTTTCCGAGGGAAGTGACCGCTACGAGGGTGAAATTCGTGATTTGCGCCTGCTCTTGGATGAAACCGCAAAGGAGATCGAGACACTGAAGGCAAAGCGTACCGAGGTGGAGATTCGCCGTCACGCAATTCTCGACGAAAGAGAAGACAAGACGGCAGCCATCAACGATGCAAAGCTCCGTCTTGCAGTACTTGAAACCGAGAGAGAAACCAAGAAAGCCCAGCTTTCTTCGCTCTCCGAAACCAAAGAGGCACACGAAAACGACCGTGCCGCCGCACACAGACAGATCGCAGAATACGCCGCCCGTACCGAGGCACTTGAGGAAGAAAAGCTTCAAAACCGTCAAACCCTCGCTAGAGAGCAGGAAAAGCTCAAGGAGCTTGAGGGCTCTCGCACCGATAAGGAAGAAGAGGGCAACGAATTCACAAGGCTCGAAAACGAGCTTCGCGAAAAGATTCGCGCCGCCAACGACGACAGAGAGCGCATCTTCGGGGAATATACGCGTACCGAGGCAAAGCTCGGTCGCTTGCGCGAGGATAACGAGCGTCTTGAAAACAAGCTGTGGGATGAATATCAAATCACCTACGAAGAGGCAGTTGCACTCGATTATCCTCCCGTAACGGCGCAAAACCGTTCCGAGATGGCGTCCTTGCTTTCTTTTTGTAAGGCGAAGATCCGCGAGCTTGGAAGCGTAAACCCCAACGCCATTGAGGAATACGAAGAGGTGAGCGCTCGCCACGCCGAACTGAAAACCCAGCTTGAGGACCTTGCATCCTCGAGAGAGGAGCTTTTGGGCATCCTTTCCCGCATTGAGGACGAGATGAAGGAGAGCTTTAGCCGTACCTTCAACGAGATCAATACCAATTTCGGTACCGTTTTTGCCGAGCTCTTCGGCGGCGGCTCTGCTGAGCTGTCCCTCACCGATCCCGACGATGTGCTTACCAGCGGCATTGAGATCAAGGCGGCGCCTCCCGGAAAGATCATCAAGAGTCTTTCGCTTCTTTCGGGCGGCGAGCAGACCTTTGTTGCGATTGCACTCATCTTCGCAATCTTGAAGGCAAACCCCACGCCCTTCTGTATCTTTGACGAGATCGAGGCGGCGCTTGATGAGGTCAACGTTGACCGCTTTGGCGCATACGTGCGCGCATATTCCGCACAAACGCAGTTTATTTTGATCACCCACCGTCGCGGTACGATGGAGATCGGCGACCGCCTCTACGGTATCACGATGCCTGAGCGCGGTATCTCGCGTGCGTTGCCCTTTGACGCATCCGAGATCGAAAACAAACAAAAGGAGCTTCTCCAATGAGCTTTTTCCAAAAATTAAAGCAAGGCTTGCTCAAAACCAAAAACGCCTTTTTCGGCAAGATCGACGATATTTTCAAGAGCTTCGTGCGAATTGACGAGGATTTCTTTGAGGAGTTAGAAGAGATCTTGATCTCGGCAGATGTCGGTGTTGAAACGACGGAAAGCATTTTGGACGAGCTGCGTGAAAAGATCAGGGAAGCCCGTGAAAAGGATCCCGAACTTATCAAAAAAATGTTGTACGAGATCCTGCTTTCCACGATTGGTGAAAACGAAGGACTCGCCTTGAACACTAAGCCGTCCGTGATCTTTGTCATCGGTGTCAACGGTGTTGGAAAGACAACTTCCATAGGAAAAATCTCGGCAGAACTGAAACGACAAGAAAAAAAGGTAGTCGTTGCCGCCGCAGATACCTTCCGTGCGGCAGCCGCAGACCAGCTTGCCGTTTGGTGTGAGCGCGCAGGCGTTGATCTCATCCGTCAAGCCGCAGGCGCCGATCCCGCTTCCGTCGTCTACGATGCCATCGGTGCGGCAAAAAGCCGTGGGGCAGACGTTTTGATCGTGGATACGGCAGGACGCCTTCATAACAAAAAGAATTTGATGGACGAGCTTTCCAAGATGAACCGTGTGATCGGCCGCGAGCTTCCCGATGCGGATGTGGAAACTTTGCTTGTTATTGATGCCGCAACGGGACAAAACGGCGTGAATCAAGCCAAGGAATTCCAAAACGCCGCCGCCATCACGGGACTTGTTTTAACCAAGCTCGACGGCACTGCCAAGGGCGGTGTGGTCTTGTCCGTAAAACGCGAGCTTGGGATTCCCGTTAAATTCATCGGTGTCGGTGAGCAGATCGACGATATGCGCCCATTTGACGCCGAGGAATATGTCAAAGCTCTCTTTGAGAGTGGTGAGGAGTAAAAATGCAGCTTGTATTTGCCAGCAACAATGTGGGAAAGATTCGCGAGGTTGCTAAGATCTTAAACGAATGCTTTGCGGAAGAGGAGATCGAGCTTCTTTCCCTCAAGGACATAAATTTTTTTGACGATATCGTTGAGGACGGAACCACCTTTGAAGAAAATGCTCTTATCAAGGCAAGGACCGTTTCGCGCCTTGGATACCTTTGTATCGCAGACGATTCGGGACTTGAGGTGGACGCCTTAGACGGTGCCCCCGGTATCTATTCCGCACGCTACTCGGGCGGTCACGGCAACGACAAAGAGAACAATCTTCTCGTGTTGAAAAATCTTGCGGGCGTTCCCGATGAAAAGCGCACGGCGCGCTTTACTTGCGCCATCGCGTTTGCATCTCCCGACGGAGAAGAGTTTACCGTTCGCGCTTCCTGCGAAGGACGCATCCTTTACGGAGAGGAAGGGGACGGCGGATTTGGATACGACCCCCTCTTTTTCGTCGAGGAGTATCAAAAGACGCTTGCGTCTGTAACGGCAGAGGAAAAAAACGCCATCAGCCACAGAGGCAAGGCGCTTCGCGCCTTTGTCGCCGAATATAAGAGAAGAAGGAACAAAAAATAATATGTTGAACGGAAAAAGACGCGCATTTCTTCGTAAAATGGCGAATGAGCTTGATCCCGTGTTTCAAGTGGGAAAGGGCGGTATTTCCGAGGAAATGTGCTTACAGATCAGCAACTGTCTTGAGGCGCGCGAGCTGATCAAGCTCCGCGTTCTTGAAAATAGCGGATATACGACGCGAGAGGCAGCAGAGGAGATCGCCGAGGCAACCGAATCCGAGGTGGTCGCTGTGATCGGCAGTCGCTTCGTACTTTATCGCGAATCCAAGACGAAAAAGGTCATTGAGCTTCCCAAATAACAAAAACGAAGGAGAGCTTCCCAAAATGGAGAAAGAAAGGGCGCTTGAAATGAAGCATATCGGCGTTTACGGCGGCACGTTTTCACCGCCGCACCTTGGCCACGCCCACGCCGCGCGCATCTTTCTGGACGAGGGCGGTATTGACGCGCTCACCGTGATCCCTACCTTCGTAACCCCCTTAAAGGAACGGAGCGAGGCGACGTCGCCCGAAGACAGACTTGAGATGTGCCGCCGTGCCTTTTCCTTTTCGCCGCGCATCACCGTTTCTGACATTGAGGTGTGCCGCGGGGGAAGAAGCTATACTGCGGACACCCTGGAAGCCCTCAAAACGCCAAGCGTTTCGCTATCCTTTTTGTGCGGAACGGATATGCTTTTATCGATGGATACTTGGTACGATCCTGCCCGTATTTTTCGATTGGCGACCATCGTTTGTATGCGCCGCGAAAGGGATGCGGAAATCACGGAACGCCTTTTGAAAAAGGCAGAGGAATACCGTGTGCGATTTGGTGCAAAGGTCCGCTTCCTTGAAAAGCAGCCCGTGATCCTTTCGTCCTCTGAAATTCGTGCGCGGCTTGCCAAAGGTGAGGATTGCTCCCTCTATCTGGATAAGCGCGTTTCGGATTACATTGCAGAAAGGGGACTTTACCGATGACCGAAAGGGAAGTGTCTGCCCTCAGAGAAGAGGTGCGCGTCCTTATGGACGAAAAAAGATATGCCCATACGATCGGCGTGGAAAAGGAAATGCGCCGTCTTGCATCCGTGCTTGCCCCGGAACTGCTCTTTGATGCCGCAGTTGCAGGCCTTTTGCACGACATAACGAAACGCCTCTCGTATAAGGAACAAATCGCGTATTGCGAGGCTAACGGGCTCCCCGTAGATGAGGACGAGCTTCTTGCACCTGCGCTTTTGCACGCCAAAACGGGCGCTCACTACGCGCGCACGCACTTTTCGAAAGCAATCAACGACGGCGTTATTGATGCCATTGCGCGCCATACGACGGCGCACCCGCCGCTTTCGCTTTTGGCGGCAATGCTCTTTGTTGCGGATTTTACCGAGGAAGGAAGAGATTACCCTGACTGCGTTGCGTTAAGAGCGCTTTTAAACGGAAAAGAATTGACGCTTTCTCACTTCAAAGCTGTGGTACGGAAGGCGCTGGACGTATCCCTTGAAGAGCTTGTACGCGAGGGACGTCCCATCGCGCTCAAAACGGTTACGGCGCGCAACGCCATTCTCGCCGATAAATGCTTGTTTTGACAAAATCTGTCCCTCGCTACTGACGAATAGTTCTCGTGCCCCTTTTCGGACACTAATGCAAAAAGCGGGGTTTTTATGGAAAAAAGAAG
>JAZSBJ010000149.1:0-8900 GCA_045602305.1 Eubacteriales bacterium
GCCGGGGGGAGCCCTTAAATAATTAAAACCTATGAAAAGCGCTTGGATAGACCGTCCTTACGCCTTCTTCATCCTTCTCTGAATGAGCTTTACAAGCTCAACGACGGGGATAACTACTGCGCCGAGTGCGATAGCGATAAGGTATTCGCCGATGCCAACGCTTGCGAAGCCGAACGCGTTTCCAAGGATGGGGATCCCACACACCACCGTCGTGGCGATGAGCGAGCCGATGCCCGCAAACCAAAGGATCTTGTTGTGAGAGCCGAGGGTAAAGACGCTTCCGCGTTGCGAGCGCATATTAAAGCTGTGGAAGATCTCCGCCATCGACATCGTTAAGAACGCCATCGTCATACCGTGCGCGCTGTTCGTGATCTCCCAGTTGCCCGTTTCGACGAAGTGACCGATAAAGTAGGACGCGATGGTAAGGATGGTGACGAGAACGCCTTGGTAGGCAATGTCCACGCCCATACCGTCCGAAAAGATGCCTGCCTTAGCATCGCGCGGCTTGCGCTTCATAATGTTCGGCTCTGCCTTTTCCGTACCGAGCGCCAAAGCAGGGAAGCAGTCGGTAACGAGGTTGATCCAAAGCAGGTGGACGGGCTTGAGAATAACAAAGCCCATCAGGGTTGCCGTAAAAATGGAAAGCACCTCGCTCATATTCGAGCCGAGCAAGAACTGAATTGCCTTGCGGATGTTGCTATAAATACGGCGACCTTCCTCGACCGCACCCACGATGGTGGCAAAGTTGTCGTCCGTCAAAACCATATCCGCGACGTTTTTCGTGACGTCCGTACCCGTGATACCCATACCGACGCCGATGTCGGCACTCTTGATGGAGGGCGCGTCGTTGACGCCGTCCCCCGTCATCGCCGTCACGTAGCCCGCCTTGCGCCAAGCGTTGACGATGCGCGTCTTATGCTCGGGCTGAACACGGGCGTAAACGCTGATGCTCTGAAAGACGCCCTCAAACTCCTCGTCGCTCATTTCGCTTAGCTGTGCGCCCGAGATGGCGCGCGTGTCCTCGGTAATGATGCCAAGCTCCTTGGCAATGGCAACCGCGGTGTCGATATGGTCGCCCGTGATCATAATGGGGCGAATGCCCGCGCTTCTGCATTCTGCGACCGCCGTCTTGACCTCGGGGCGGACGGGGTCGATCATTCCGCAAAGACCCATAAAGCAAAGCTCGGTTTCCAGCGTTTCGGGCTCGTACCCGATGGGCGCCTCCGCCCACATCCTCGTCGCGCAGGCAAGCACGCGAAGCGCCTTGTCTGCCATTGCCTTGTTCGCGGCAAAAATGGATTCGCGATACGCATCGGTCATTGGAACGGCTTTGCCGTTTTCAAGATAGTGCGTGCATTTTCCGACTACAACGTCGGGCGCACCCTTGGTGTATTGGATAAACCGTCCGTCCACCGAATGCACGGTCGACATCATTTTTCTGCCCGAATCAAAGGGCGCCTCTCCCAAGCGGGGATAGCTCGACTTTAGGTCGTATTTCTTGACGCCGAGCTTGTCAAGCCAAACCACGAGCGCCGCTTCCGTCGGCTCGCCCGTCACGTTGCCGTCCGTGTCGATTTCTGCGTCACAGCAAAGTGCCATCGCGGATGCGATCTCCATTTCGTCTTCGCCAAAATAATCGACCACGGTCATCTTGTTCTGCGTAAGAGTTCCCGTCTTGTCGGAGCAAATGATCTGTGCACAGCCAAGCGTTTCTACCGCCGTCAAGCGACGAATGATGGCGTTTCTTCTCGACATATTGGTAACGCCCATCGAAAGCACCACGGTAACGACGGCGGCAAGTCCCTCGGGGATCGCCGCAACCGCCAAGGAAACGGCAACCATAAAGGACGGAAGGATGGTTTCGTTAAAGCTGAAATTGCCCGCGCGGATAAGCTGAACGCCAAACACCACGATACAAATGCCAAGAACGAGCCAGGTTAAGATCTTGGAGAGCTGATTGAGCTTCTTCTGCAGGGGCGTCTTTCCTTCCTCTGCTTGCTGAAGCGCGCCCGCGATCTTGCCCATTTCGGTGTCCATACCCGTTGCGGTCACAACGGCGGTGCCGCGTCCGTAAACGACGGTCGAGCCCATATAGAGCATATTCTTTCTGTCGCCAAGCGGAACGTCCTTTTCGCCGTCCTTAAGGTTGATGATATCAATAAATTTGGTCACGGGGACGGATTCGCCCGTGAGCGCCGCTTCCTCGACCTTAAGGCTTGCGTTTTCAAGGATACGCGCGTCTGCGGGAACGGCATCGCCTGCTTCGAGGAGAATAATATCTCCCACGACCAAGTCCTCACTGTGCACGACGCAGATCTTCCCGTCGCGCAAGACCTTTGAGGTCGCTGCCGACATTTCCTGCAATGCCTCGATCGCTTTTTCCGCCTTGCTCTCTTGGTAAACGCCAAGCACAGCGTTAATGATGACCACCGCAAGAATGATGATCACGTCGGCAAAGCTCTCGTTTTCCATCACGGCAAGCACGCCGCTGATGAGCGCCGCCACCAGCAAAATGATGATCATCGGATCGGCAAGCTGCTCAAGAAACCGCCGCACAAGCGACTTTCCCTTCGCCGCGGCGAGCTTGTTCTTGCCGTTTTCTTCAAGGCGGCGCGTAGCCTCAAGAGAGGAAAGCCCCTCTTTCGTGGCGCCGACCTCGGCAAGCACTCTTTCGGATTCTTCACAGTAAAACTTCAATGAAAATCCCCCCTAGTATATTGGTTTTTATGAAAACAAAATAAAAAGACGAAACTTACCCATACCGATAAGTCTCGTCATTTAAGATAAAGCCAAGTCAAGCTGTGATGGTGACTTTACCACACGGTAGTGCCGACTACTCCCTTATATTATAATATTTGTTAATGTCTGTTATGCTTGCATTATAGGTCTGCTTTCTAAACGGATGATAAACGAAAAGAAAACTTTATTTTAACATCTGCGGGTAATTCGTTTGCAAGAGCGTAACCGCGTTGATGCAAAGCATTGGAGGGCTCCCGTACGGAGCCGCCTCTCGCCTTTGGCGAAATCGGGGGAGGCGGACTTGCCGCCGTTCTGCAAGCAGACGGCGCTCTGCGTCCCGCTTCACGCACCCATACGCGTACGGTTCCGTACGCGTTGGGTTCTTGCGCGGAGCGCATCAGCAAAAAAGAGAGCACACCAAATGGTGTGCTCTCTTTTTTGGTGACCCGTACGGGAATCGAACCCATGTTTTCAGCGTGAGAGGCTAACGTCTTAACCGCTTGACCAACGGGCCATTGATCGAACGGTGCTATTATAACATAAGTTTTCGGAAAAAGCAAGGGCTTTTTCAAAAAAAGTTTTGGATTTTTGAAAATATTTTATATCCGCTTGCGGGGATGGGTCACATTTCCTTCATCATTGCATACGCCGCCTCTTGAAACGCGTTCAGTCGGCGGTTTTTATGCATAATAAGGTAGTTGTTTCGCGAGCTGTCGAGCCCCAAAATGCGGATCTCCTTGAATTTTCCGCGCGCAATGTGTCCGCCAACGAAGCGCTCGGGCAAAAACGCAATGCCGAGCGAGGCGTAGACCGCCGTGATGAGCGCTTGGTCGTTGACCGACTCCATTCGCGGCACAATATGGATCCCCTTGGCAGAGAAGAGCTTTTCCAAAAACGCGCGCGAGGCGCTTCCGTGGTCGCGGAGCAAAAGCGGATAGCGCGAAAGCGCTTCGGCGGAAAGGGTGTCGGGGATCTTGTCCTCTGCGTTTGCCACCGCTACGATGCGGTCGCGCATAAATAGCTCCGCACGCAGATAAGGAGAGGAAACCTCACCCTCAACAATGGCAAAATCTAGGTTTCCGTTTTCAATCTCCGCTTGGATGTTTTGGGAGGTCTTGATCACGATCTGCGCGCGCAGCTCGGGCTTTTCCGTCTCAAGCCGCTTAAGGTAAGGCGGCATCACCGTCTGTCCCAAGGTGAGGGAAGCCCCGATACGCACACGCGGACTTTGTCCGCCAAAGGAAGCAAGTCTTTCAAAGCTCTCAAAGCCCGAAAGGATCTCCTTTGCCGTCACAAGAAGCTCTCTGCCCGTGTCGGTCAGGATCAGCCTTTGGTTGATGCGGTCAAAAAGCCGAACGTTATAGTATTTTTCAAGCTCGGAAATGGCGTGCGAAACGGTGGGTTGTGCAATGTAAAGCTGCTCCGCGGCACGTGTCACGCTCCCCGTTTCACATACGGCTACAAACATTTTAAGATGTCTTAACGTCATACGGTCACCTATTAAAAAAATGGATAAACTTTATTACATTATAATACTTTACTTATCCTTTGTCAAGGTGTATAATGGAAAAGAATAAAAGAAAATTGCGACGGAAAAAGGAGCAAAGCAATGAAGATCGTAATTATCGGGCTTGGTACGATGGGAGAAACGGTGCTCAGAAGCCTTGAGGGCGAGGGGCACACCGTGACACTCATTGACGAGGACGAGCAGGTCATTTCCCGACTGATCGAAAAATATGACATTGCGGGCGTTGTCGGAAACGGCGCTTGTATGGATATTCAGAAGGAAGCGGGGGCAAAGGGCGCAGACCTTTTGGTCGCCTTGACGCTTCGTGACGAGATCAACATTCTTTGCTGTCTTGTCGCCAAGTACCTCGGCGTCAAAAACACCGTTGCGCGTGTACGCAACCCCGACTACCGCAGTCAGATCGTCGCAATGAAGGACGAGCTTGGCATCTCTATGATCGTCAACCCCGAAAAGGAAACGGCAAAGGAGATCTTCAACCTCATCAGCCTTCCCTCGATTGCCCAAATCGAGCATTTCGCGCAGGGTAAGGTTTCGCTCGTTGAGATCGTCGCGGAGAAGGAGTGCGCCCTCGTTGGCGAAACGCTTATCTCTCTCGGCAAAAAGCTCACAAGCAAGGTGCTCATCTGTGCCGTACAGCGCGGAAATGAGGTCATTATCCCCGGCGGTAACTTTATGATCGAAGCGAACGACCGCATTTACTTTACCTCTGAGGCACGCGTTTTGGGCGACTTCCTTTCCGAGGTCAACCTCGTAAAATCCCCCATCAAGAGCGTGATGATCGCGGGCGGCGGCAGGATCGCGTACTACCTTGGAGAAAAGCTCTCGGGCAAGAAATATCGCGTCAAGATCCTTGAAAAGGACCACGCCGAGGCGGAGCGCTTGGCGGAGCTTTTGCCGCGCGTCACCGTGCTTGAGGGCAACGCAACGAAGCACGATATTCTCCTCGAAGAGGGCATTGAATCGGTGGACGCCTTCGTAGCCCTCACCGACGGAGATGAAGCCAATATGCTGATGTCGATGTTTGCGGGTAAGATGCAGGTAAGAAAGCCCATCACCCTCATTCAAAGCGATGACCTTTACGATATGCTCAGCGAAGTCGGCATTCAAAACAACGTTTCCCCGAAAAACATCGTATCGGGCAGCATCCTCAGCTATATCCGCGCGCTTGCCAACAAGCGCGGAAGCAACGTCCTCACCCTCTACCGTCTTGTCGGCAACCGCGTGGAAGCGCTTGAGTTTGTCGCCAAGAAAAAGGAGAGCTTTTACGATAAGCCCTTAAGAGAGCTTAAAATGAAGGACAATTCCCTCATCGCCTCTATCATCCGCGGGGAAGAGGTCTTGATCCCCGACGGTAACGCCTGCATTAAGATGGGCGATACGGTCATCGTCGTCACCACCCACAAGAATTTTGACGACTTAAACGATCTTTTTGAGTGAGGCACGGTATGAATTATAAAAATCTTGGAAAACTGCTCGGCAAGATTATGGTGCTTGAGGGGCTTTTAATGCTTGCCCCCCTCATTGTCAGCCTAATCTACCGTGAGGGCACAAGGGGCGCGCTTTCCTTCTTAATTCCTGCTTTGGCTCTTGTAGGAATCGGTCTTTCCTTGCAAGCTCTAAAGCCAAAGCGTACCGCCCTTTACCAAAAGGAGGGCTTTGCGCTTGTTGCACTTGCGTGGATCGTGATGACTCTTTTTGGTGCCATCCCCTTTGTCTTAAACGGCGATATTCCGAGCTATATCGACGCTTGCTTCGAAATTATGTCGGGCTTTACGACCACGGGCGCAAGCATCATTACGGACATTACCCTCATCTCTCATTCCTCGCTCTTTTGGCGGAGCTTTTCGCATTGGATCGGCGGTATGGGTATCCTCGTTTTCATACTTATTTTTATCCCCGAGGGAAACGAGGGCTCGTCTATGCACCTGCTTCGTGCAGAATCGCCCGGACCGCAGGTTGGAAAGCTTGTTTCCGAGATGAAGGTAACAACGCGCATTTTATATTTGATCTATCTCGGACTCACACTGCTTGAGATCGTTATCTTGACGCTTGACCGCCCGATCGTGGGGTACGAGAGCGATCATTTCTTCTTCAGTTTGCTTGCCTCTTTTGGTTGTGCCGGTACGGGTGGCTTTGGCTTTCTCCCCGGCAGTATGGAGCTGTTTCCCGCCTTTTCGCAATATGTGATGGCAGTTTTTATGCTGCTGTTCGGCGTGAACTTCTCGGTGTATTATCTGCTTTTGATCGGCAAGGTGCGTACGGCGCTTCGTAGCGAGGAGCTTCGCACGTACGGCGTTGTCATCGTTGTTGCGGTGACACTCGTTTTTGTCGGGCTTATGACACGTACAAGCTCGTTTGCGCAGGTGTATTCGGGAGAGGAAGCGTTCCGCCACTCCTTTTTCCAAGTCGCCTCCATTTTGACGACAACGGGCTTCACTACTGCTGACTTCCATACGTGGCCGCTATTCTCTTCGAGCGTTCTCGTGATTTTGATGTTCGTCGGTGCGATGGCGGGCTCGACGGCGGGTGGTATAAAGATTTCTCGTATAGTGATTGCTGTGAAGGGAATTTTTAACAATATCCGCAAACTTTTGAATCCGCGCTCAGTGCCTAAGGCCAAGCTGGAGGGAAAGACGCTCACCCAAAACACAATATCGGGTGTCTTCGCTTTTATAACGATGTACCTCCTTGTTTTGCTTGCGGTCACGCTGCTTCTTTGTCTTGACCCTGCGTGCGGTTCGACAGTTACGGTTTCCTCCTCGCAGGATGTTGGTGTGTACGAGGTTGAGCACGGCTTTTTCACCAATTTCTCGGCTTCGCTTGCTTGTATTTCCAACGTTGGTCCCGCCTTCGAGGCAGTAGGGCCATATGCCAGTTATGCTATATATAGCGGCTTTTCCAAAATTCTCTTGCTTCTCACGATGCTCATCGGGCGTCTTGAAATCCTTCCCGTATTTGTTCTTTTTAGTGCAAAAACTTGGAAAAACAACTAAAAAAGGTGTCTTACTTTGGCGGTGGAAAGAGAATTTCCACCGCCTTTTTCTCTGTGCGAAAAAAATATATAAAATTTTGGAAAAAGGGCTTGACAAAGCGCGAAGAATGGTGTATAATCATCTACGGTTAGCGGATGCTAACTGTAATTTTCGCCATTTGGTTAGCGCACGCTAACCGGAATTGACAGAGGGAATTCAAATGAACTTAAAGCAAGCCAAAGAGGGAGAGGAATACGTCGTTCGCGCCATCGAAACGGATGACGAGGAGCTCGACGCCTTTTTGTTTTCTCTCGGCTGTTATGCAGGGGAAAAGATCACCGTCGTAACGCACCGCCGTCACGGCTGTGTGGTAGCCATTAAGGACGGTCGTTACAGCATTGACGACGCATTGGCAAGCGCCATTCTGATTTAAAATAGCGTGGTGGCTTGCCCATTTTTTGTGTTCGAGTTAGCGGGTGCTAACTAAAATAAATTTGGCTGAGAAGCAAAATCTAAGGAGAGCTTATGAGAATTGCATTGATTGGCAACCCGAACTCGGGCAAGACAACGATGTATAACGCCCTGACCGGCAGAAACGAAAAGGTCGGCAACTGGGCGGGTGTTACCGTTGAAAAGAAAGAACACCCCATCAAAAGAGCATACGTATCGGACGGAAAAAGCCCCGTCGCCGTCGACCTTCCCGGCGCCTACTCGATGTCCCCCTTCACGAGCGAGGAGAGCATTACAAGCTCCTACGTGAAAAAGGAAAACCCCGATGTTATCATCAACATCGTGGATGCGACAAACTTAAGCCGCAGCCTTTTCTTCACCACCCAGCTCCTCGAGCTTGGGATTCCCGTAGTCGTTGCGCTCAACAAGGGCGATATCAACGCAAAGAAGGAGACCAAGATCGACACGGATGCCCTTTCCAAGAAGCTCGGCTGTCCCGTCGTAGAAACGGTTTCCACCTCAAAACGCGGACTGAAGCGTGTCATCGATGCCGCCGTTTCTCAGCTTGGTAAGATCCCGCACGCTCCCTACGCGCAGGGCGACGTGACTCTGACCGACAGGGAAGCGGTCAAGGAAGCCGACCGCCGCCGTTTTGCCTTTGTAAACGCGATCGTTGAAACGGTCGAAACGCGTAAGGTACATACTAAGGATAAAAACATCGGCGACAAGATCGACGCCGTCTTGACCAATAAGTGGCTCGGTATCCCAATCTTCGCTGTCGTGATGACGCTCGTTTTTCTCATCTCGCAGACCTGGCTCGGCACTTGGATCGCCGAGGGCATCGAGTTTGAAAACGGCACCACCATTCCGGGACTTGTCACCCTGCTTGAAATGTTCCAAGGCTGGGTCGGCGGACTCCTTGAAAACGCAAATCCCCTGCTTTCCGCTCTGCTTGTTGACGGTGTGATCGGCGGCGTCGTTGCCGTCGTTGGCTTCTTGCCCCTCGTTATGGTAATGTATTTCCTCATTGCCATCCTAGAGGACTGCGGCTATATGTCGCGCGTTGCCGTCGTGCTTGACCCCATCTTTAAGCGTGTCGGTCTTTCGGGCAAGTCTGTCATCCCCTTTGTCATCACCATGGGCTGCGCGGTTCCCGGCGTCATGGCCAGCCGAACCCTTCCCTCCGAACGGGACCGCAAGATGACCATTAT
>JAZSBJ010000150.1:0-3573 GCA_045602305.1 Eubacteriales bacterium
CTTGTCTTCCTAAGACCGCTTGGCCTCCGACTTCCTCGCTACTGACGAATAGTTCTCGCCGCCTTTTGCGAACACTAATGCAAAAGGCGGTGTTTTTATGAAAAAAAGAAGAATTTTTATATGGTTGCCCGCATTCGGTGCCTGCTTGCTATCCCTCTTTGTTTTTGCTCAGCTTTGGCAAGGGGAAAGCGGGGGCGGCGCGCAGGTAAGCGGTAAGGGGAGAAGCTCGACGAAAACGGTTTTGCTCGCGGGTGTTGACGAGGCGGGAGAAAACACGGATATGCTAATGCTTTGCTCCCTCGATACGGAAGCGGGACGGGTTCGGCTTTTGCAAATCCCGCGCGACACCTACTACCGCACCGAAAAGGGAACGGGAAAAATCAATCGCGTTTATCGCTCTTATGTTTCGAAATACGGCAAAAAACGTGCGGCAGAAATGCTTTCCGAAGAAATTGTTGCGGCACTTGGCATTCCCGTAGACGGGTACGCAGTTTTGAATACGCAGACGGTTTCGGCCGTCGTTGATATTCTTGGTGGCGTTCCCGTAGATGTGCCTAAAGCCTTCAGCTATTTTGATACCAAGACGGGGCGTGAATGTACGGTGCCGAAAGGGGAGCGTCTTTTGAACGGGGAAGAGGCGGTTGCCTTTGTTAGACACCGCAAAGGCTATGCCGAGGGGGATCTTGGACGACTTGACGCACAAATGCGGTTTCTCTCGGGCGTTTTTTCCGTACTTCCATCTCTCAAAAAAATTGACCGCGCAATGGCACTTTATCAAAAAATTATGCCAAACCTATTGACTAATTTAACGGAAAAAGATATAATAGAATTTATGATGGCGTACTTCAAAAATCGCCCAACTTATTCGGTTTCTCTATTGCGTTTGCCGGGCGAAGCGTGCTATACGGACGGTGCTTGGTATTACGTCCTGTACCGCGAGGCGACCGAGGCGATGCTAGAGGGCGAATACGGACTTTTGCGTCCGTTCGATGAGGAGAGGCGGTTTACCGACACTCAAACGGAAGCGCTGTCAAACGTTTATTTTTCCTCGGGTAGAGCCTATCGCTCCTATACCCCAGAGGAGATCGCAAGCAAGAAAATATTACGCGTCTAAAAGCGGAAAGGAGTGTACCGTGTTAACCGAAAAGAAATATCCCGACCTATCAAGTGCCGATGCGCTGACGGTCGCCAAAGAGGTGTGCCGACTATTGCATCAAAAGCTATCGCTCGACGTGAAGCTGATCTCGGTGGGAGAATCCGCCTTGACCGACTATTACGTTGTGGGCTACGGACGCTCCTCAACCCACGTCAAGGCGCTTGCGAACGATGTTGCCGACGAGCTTGCCGCATCGGGTGTATACGCCAGACGCACCGAGGGGCTTGACAGTGCCGATTGGGTGCTTGTGGATCTCGGCGACGTGATCGTTCACGTTTTTGGCAGGGAAGCGGGCGAATTCTATCGCTTTGAACGACTCTTTAAGCAAGAATCCTTTTTGCCCTTGGACGAAGTCCTCGGCAAGGAAGAATGAAAATACGAAAAGGACAGAAGAACTATGAGACACGATTTTAAAGCCATCGAAGGAAAATGGCAAAAGAGATGGGAGGAAGCCCGTGTTTTCGAGGCGACCGACGATTTCGATAAAAAGAAATTCTACGCCCTCGTAGAGTTTCCGTATCCCAGCGGTGCGGGAATGCACGTGGGTCATATCAAGGCATACTCGGGTATGGAAGTCATTTGCCGCAAAAAGCGTATGGAAGGGTATAACGTGCTCTTTCCCATCGGCTTTGATGCGTACGGTCTTCCTACCGAGAACTATGCCATCAAAACGGGTATTCACCCCCGCCAAGTTACGGATGACAACATTGCAAAGTTCACCTCGCAGCTGAAGCGAGTCGGCTTTTCCTTTGACTGGTCGCGCGTGATCGACACCACGACCGAGGATTACTACCGTTGGACGCAGTGGATCTTCCTTAAAATGTTTGAGAACGGTCTTGCGTTCCGCGATACCACGCTCGTCAACTATTGCCCCAGCTGTAAGGTCGTCCTTTCCAACGAGGACTCCCAAGGCGGCAAATGCGATATCTGTCACAACGATATCGTGCAAAAGACCAAGGACGTTTGGTATCTGCGGATTACCGAATACGCCGATAAGCTCCTTGAGGGGCTTGAGCGCGTTGACTATCTTCCCAACGTAAAGCTCCAGCAAAGAAACTGGATCGGCAAGTCTACGGGTGCTTTCGTGCAATTTTCTCTTGCAGGTGTGGATGAAAAGCTCCGCATTTATACCACGCGTCCCGACACTCTCTTCGGTGTGACCTTTATGGTTATGGCGCCCGAGCATCCCTTGATCGACAAATACAGCGACCGTATTTCCAATATGGACGCAATTGAGGCATACCGCACGGAATGCACCAAGAAGACCGAGTTTGAAAGAACCCAGCTCGTCAAGGACAAGACGGGTGTACGCATTGAGGGCCTTTCCGCGATCAGCCCTGTAAACGGCAAGGAAATTCCCATTTACATCTCCGACTACGTTATGATGGGTTACGGAACGGGTGCGATTATGGCAGTTCCCGCCCACGACGAGCGTGACTACGATTTCGCCAAGAAATTCGGTATCGATATTATCCCCGTCATTGAGGGCGGCGATATTTCCAAGGCGGCGTATACGGGTGACGGCGTTGTCATCAACTCCGATTTTCTCAACGGACTTACCAACAAGGCGGATTCCATCGCCCGTATGATCAAGTTCCTTGAAGAAAAGGGCGTTGGCGAGGGCGGCGTTCAGTACAAAATGAAGGACTGGGCGTTTAACCGTCAAAGATATTGGGGTGTGCCGATTCCGATCGTACATTGCGATTCTTGCGGAATGGTAGCCGTCCCCTATGAGGAGCTTCCGCTTCGCTTGCCTACGATGAAGGATTTTAAGCCCGGTGAGGGCGGTGAGAGCCCGCTTGCGGCACTCCCCGAATTCGTCAACTGCAAGTGCCCGAAGTGCGGCAAGGACGCAAAGCGCGAAACGGATACGATGCCTCAATGGGCAGGCTCTTCGTGGTACTTCTTGCGCTATATCGATCCCCAAAACGAAAGCGCGCTTGCCGATAAGGAAAAGCTGAATTATTGGCTCCCCGTCGATTGGTATAACGGTGGTATGGAGCACGTAACGCGCCACCTGATCTATTCTCGCTTCTGGCATAAATTCCTTTACGACATCGGTGCCGTTCCCTGTGATGAGCCCTACGCAAAGCGTACCGCACAGGGCTTGATCCTCGGTCCCGACGGCGAAAAAATGAGCAAATCGCGCGGCAACGTCGTTGACCCCAACGTGGTTGTGGACGAGTTCGGTGCTGACGTGCTTCGCCTTTACATTCTCTTTATGGGCGACTACGAGAAGTCGGCTCCTTGGTCGGAGAACAGCGTGCGTGGCTGTAAGCGCTTCCTCGAGCGCGTTGCAGGTCTTACCGATCTTGCACGCGGTAAGGGCGAGAGCGAAAAGCTTTCTTCTGCAACCCATAAGTTAGTCAAGAAGGTCACGTCCGACATTGACAATATGAAGTTTAACACCGCCATCG
>JAZSBJ010000151.1:0-19453 GCA_045602305.1 Eubacteriales bacterium
ACGACGAGATCGCCGAGCGCATCTACAACTACCCCGAGGTAGAGAGCGTGTATTTAATGTCGGGCGGCTTTGACCTTGCGGTTATGCTGCGCGGCAAAACGATGCGCGAGGTCGCCATCTTCGTTGCGGCAAAGCTCGCCACCATCGAGGCAGTCACCGCCACCGCCACCCATTTCGTTCTCCGCAAATACAAGGATCACCACGTGATCTTCGGCGGTGCACCCGTCGATGAAAGAGGCAACATTCTATGAGCATTTCTTATGAAAAGGTGCTTTCCCGCCGCGCGCAAGAGCTAAAGCCGTCGGGCATTCGAAAGTTTTTCGATATGCTTGAGGAGATGAAGGACGTCGTTGCGCTGACCGTCGGTCAGCCCGATTTCCAAACTCCCTGGCACATTCGCGAGGCAGGCATTCTCTCGCTCGAAAAGGGAAAGACCTATTACACGTCCAACGCAGGAACGCTTGAACTCCGCGAGGAGATCGCAAAATATCTCTCGCGCCGATTCTCCCTCTCCTACGACCCCAAAAGCGAGCTTCTCGTAACGGTAGGCGGCAGCGAAGCCATCGACCTTGCCATTCGCGCGCTCGTGAACGAGGGGGACGAGGTCATTCTTCCCTCTCCTGCCTTTGTTTGCTACGATCCCATCGTCCATCTGACGGGCGGCAAAACGGTGGAGATCCCTCTAAAAGAGGAAAACGCCTTCCGCCTGACCGCTGACGAACTGCGCGCCGCCATTACCGACAAGACTAAGCTCCTCATTCTCCCCTTCCCCGCAAACCCCACGGGTGCGATTATGGAAAAGGAAGATATGGAAGCCATCGCAGAGGTGCTTCGCGGCACGGATATTATGGTCCTCTCGGATGAGATCTACGCCGAGCTGACCTACGGCAAAAAGCACTTTTCCTTTGCGTCCATTCCCGATATGCGGGAGCGCACCGTGGTCGTGAACGGCTTTTCCAAGGCGTACGCGATGACGGGCTGGCGTATGGGCTTCACCGCCGCGCCCGAACCCATCACGCGCGAGATGTTTAAGATCCACCAATTCGCCATTATGTGTGCGCCTACCACCTCGCAAATGGCGGCGATCGAGGCACTCCGCGCAGGGGACGAGGACATCGAGGAGATGAAGGCGGAATACAACCGCCGCCGCACCCACCTCGTTTCTCGCCTTCGTAAGATGGGACTTAACTGCTTTACGCCCGAGGGCGCCTTCTACGTTTTCCCCAACGTTTCGGGCTTTGGACTCACGAGCGAGGAGTTCTGCGAGAAGCTGCTTCTCGAATACGGCGTCGCCATCGTTCCCGGCACCGCCTTCGGCGCGTGCGGCGAGGGCTTTGCCCGTATCTCCTACGCCTACTCCTTAAAGCACATCGATGCAGCCCTTGACCGTATGGAAAAGATGCTCCGAGATCTAACGAAATAATTTGCACAAAAAAACGCGGCTCTTTCGAGCCGCGTTTTGATTTTTAGTCTTTTCTTTGCTTTAGCTTCCTATCAATCAAGGTCGAGGCAATGGTGACGCCGTAGGTGACCGCGATGATCACAAGCACTACAACGAAAATGCCCATCATACCGAAAAGAAGATAGGGGAGCATACCGAGAAATGCGGAAAAATTAATCATTGCCGTACCTCCTTAACCGAAGAAATTGAGGATCATACCGCCCGCGATGACCGAGGCGATCTGTCCTGCCACGTTTGCACCTGCCGCAGGCATCAAGAGGAAGTTCTGCGGATCTTCCTTAAGACCCATCTTATGCACCACGCGCGAGGACATCGGGAAAGCGGAAATGCCCGCCGCACCGATCATCGGGTTGACCTTGGTCTTGGAGAACAGGTTCATCAGCTTTGCAAAAAGCACGCCGCCCGCCGTATCCACGATGAAGGCGATAAGACCAAGACCGAGGATGAGGAGCGTTTCGCCACGCAAGAAGGCCTCCGCCTGCATATGCCCTGCAACGGTAATACCGAGAAGGAGCGTCACGAGGTTGGCAAGCACCTTTTGCGCCGTTTCGGAAAGGGAGTTCAGCACGCCGCACTCGCGGATAAGGTTACCGAACATCAAGAAGCCGACGAGGGCAACCGATTGGGGTGCCACAAGACCCGTGATCACGGTAACAAGGATGGGGAAAAGAATGCGCGTCAGCTTGGACACGGGCACGCCCTTGTCTTCCATACGGATCATTCTTTCCTTTTTGGTGGTGAGAAGGCGGATAACGGGGGGCTGTACGATGGGCACAAGCGCCATATAGGAGTACGCCGCCACGATGATCGCGCCGATATAGTTGGAGTTGAGGGTTTGGGCAACGAAGATAGAGGTCGGACCGTCTGCCGCACCGATGATGGCGATGGAAGCCGCATCCTTGACCTCAAAGCCGAAGAGCGCCGCCATACAAAGGGTGAAGAAGATGCCGAACTGTGCCGCGCCGCCAAAGAGCATCAGCTTAGGGTTGCGAAGCAAGGGAGCGAAGTCGATCATCGCACCGATACCGATGAAGAGAAGCAGCGGGAAAAGCTCGTTGTCGATGCCCGCCTTAAGAAGCACCGAGATGGGACCGTGCTCGCCGATCGCACCCGACATAGGCAGGTTGACGAGGATGGCGCCAAAGCCCATCGGCAAAAGAAGGGTAGGCTCCATATCAAACTTAATGGCGCAGAAGATCAGTGCGCCGCCGATCAGCCACATCACGATCATCTGCCAAGTGGTGTTGCCGACGTTACCAAATAACGCTTGGATAATTTCCATAAAAGCATCCTTTCACATCCGCACGCGCGGAGAATTCGGGGGTTTTCCATTTGAGTATTATAACAAAATTTTCCGTTTATGTCAAGAGATCCCCCCCTTTTCGCACATTTCTTCCCTAAAAATAGGGCTTTTGCGCGAAAGAGGTCCTCACGCCTCGACCTGATACCCCGCCGCGACCACCGTCGAGGCAAGCGTTTCCCTCGTCACCGATGCGTCGTGCGTAACGATCGCGTTTCCTCTCTCGTGGGAAACGTCCGCGTCCGTAACGCCCGCGACCGCCAAAAGCGCGTCCTTGACTCTGCCCGAGCAATGCGGGCACATCATACCTTTAATGTTAAGAATTGTTTGCATTTTGTTCTCCTTATCTTGCTTGTCCTCTGCAAGCTCCAATGTTGCATTATCTCTGTGCTTAGGCTTTCCCTCTTTGCGAAGGCGCAGCGCGTTGGTTACGACGAAAAGGCTGGATAGGCTCATCGCAAGCGCGGCGATCATCGGGGAAAGCGTCACGCCAAACGCGGAAAACGCACCCGCCGCAAGCGGGATCCCCAGCGCGTTATAAAAGAACGCCCAAAAAAGATTTCCCTTAATGTTGCGAAGCGTCTTGCGGGAAAGCGCGATCGCGTCGGTGAGCAAAAGAAGCCCTTTGCCCGTCAAAACGACGTCTGCCGCGTCCACGGCAATGTCCGTGCCTGAGCCGAGCGAGGTGCCGACGTCTGCGGCGGTGAGTGCCACGGCGTCGTTGATGCCGTCGCCCACCATCATCACGCGTCCCTTTTGTCTGTAACGGTAGACCGCCTCTGCCTTCTCGCGCGGAAGCACCTCGGCTTCCACCGTGTCAATGCCGATCTCGGCGGCAACCGCGAGTGCGGTATCTCTGCGATCTCCCGTCAAAAGCACGGGGGTGATGCCCATTTTTTTAAGAAGCGCCACCGCTTCCTTGGCGTCGGGCTTTAGCGTGTCCGCAATGGCGACCACACCGAGCAGCTTTCCGTCATAGCGGAAGAATAGGGGCGTTTTGCCCTCGCTTCCCAACCGCTTTGCTAGATCGGAAACGTTCTCGTCGCCCGCAAAGGCGTATTTCCCGCCGAGAAGCTCGCGCCCCTCGCAGAGGGCGGAAACGCCGCTTCCCGCGTGCGCGGAAAAATTCGAAACGGCGGGGAGCGATACCCCCCTCTCCTCGGCGCACGCAACGACGGCGCGCCCAAGCGGATGCTCACTTCCCTTTTCGAGAGATGCGGCGAGAGAAAGAAGACGCTCCTCGGAAACACCCTCGGCGGGGCAAAGATCGGTCACGCGCATTTTTCCCTCGGTGACGGTGCCCGTCTTGTCGAGCAATACCGTCTTTACCTTGCCCGCCCCTTCAAGGGCTTCAGCATTTTTAAAGAGAATGCCGCGGAGCGCGCCCGCACCGCTGCCCACCATAATCGCCACGGGCGTGGCAAGCCCAAGCGCGCAGGGGCAGGAAATGACAAGCACCGAAACGGCAAAATTCACCGCCTCGGACAAGGTTGCGTCAAAGAGCAAATGCAAACCAAAGGTTAGCAAAGCGATGAGAAGCACCACGGGGACGAAAATTCCCGCCACGCGGTCCGCTAGCTTGGCGATGGGCGCCTTGGTGGACGCCGCTTCCTTGACCGCCGCAACGATTCCCGCAAGGGCGGTATCCTCGCCGACGCCCTCAGCGCGCACGGTGAGCAGTCCCGAAAGGTTGCCCGTGGCGGCGTATACGCGGTCGCCGCCCTTTTTATCCACGGGGACGCTCTCCCCCGTCAAGGCGCTCTCGTCCACCGTGCTTTCTCCCGAAAGCACAGTACCGTCTACAGGCACGCGCGCGCCGGGGCGCAAAAGAACGGTGTCGCCCACCGTCACCTCACGCGTCGGAACGACGTACTCCTTGCCATCGCGAATCACAACAGTTTCGTCGGGGGATAGCGCAAGGAGTGCGCGAATGGCGTCCGTCGTCTTGCTTTTGGCGCGCCCCTCAAGCATTTTGCCGAGTGCGACGATCACGGGGATCATTGCCGCAGACTCAAAATAATAGTGCGAGGGCACTTGTGCGATCAAGACGTATACGCTATAAAGAAAGGACACGCCCGAGCCGAGCGACACGAGGGTATCCATATTGGGCGAAAGTCGGAAAACGGCGCGCACGCCGCTTACAAAAAACCGATAATTCAGCAAAAGAACGGCAAGCGACAAAAGCATCTGCAAGGGGGCGAGCCGTCCACGCATAGAAAGCCACATAAGGGGGAGAAGCAATCCCGCCGAAACCGCGAAGCGCACGGCGGCGCCCGTCAGCCGTCCCCGTTTTTCGGAGCCGTCCGCAGTCGGTAGGGCTGTGCCCGTCAAGAGGGCGGCGCCGTAGCCCGCGTCCTCGACGGCACGAACGACCGCATCGGCAGAAACCCCCGAAGCGCGAAGCTCTCCCATCAAAAGATTTACCGAAACGTCCGTTGCCCCCTCGATGGCGCACACTGCCCGTTCTACGCGGGCGGAGCAAGCGGCGCAGGACATTCCCGTCACCTTAAATTTTAGCATATTCATTTCCTTTTATCCTGTGCAAGGCAAAAAACGGGGTCCTTTCCGACCCCGTTTTGAATGTTTATCTGCCTAAATCCTCAACAAACAATTCGCGGTATGCGGGTTTAGGATTGTACTTCTCGGCAAGGAAGGTCTTAGCTACCTGCGGGAAGAGCGCGTAGCTGAGCACGTCCTCCTCACACTTGGCGAGCTCGCCCGCCTCTGCCTTCTGCTTTGCAAGCTCGGGCTCGAGCTTGTCAGCAGGACGGCAGGTGATGACTTCCTCGTCGCCGATCGCCTTCTTGCGAACCTCCTCGTTCACGGGAGCAGGCAGACGTCCGTACTCACCGCGAAGGAGACCCTTGGACTCCTTGGTTACCATCTTGTAGCGCTCGCCCGCGAGGACGTTCAGCACTGCCTGGCTACCGACGATCTGCGAGGTAGGCGTAACAAGAGGGGGATATCCAAAGTCCTCGCGCACGCGCGGAACCTCGGCAAGCACCTCGTAGTACTTATCCTCTGCCTTTGCCTGCTTCAGCTGGGAGATGAGGTTGGAGAGCATTCCGCCCGGCACCTGATAAAGCAGGGTGTTGGGGTCAACGTTGAGAACCTTGGGGTCAAGCGAGCCCTGCTCCTTGAGCTTCTGTGCCACAGCGCGGAAATGCACGGCGGCGTCGGAGAGCTTCGAGAGGTCAAGACCCGTGTCGCGCTCGGTGCCCTTAAGGGTCGCGACCATCGCCTCGGTAGAGGGCTGAGAGGTACCGTTGGCAAGGGGCGAGAGCGCGGTATCGATGATATCAACGCCCGCCTGTGCCGCCATCAGGTAGGTCATATCGCCCGTACCCGTGGTGTTGTGGGTGTGCAGGTGGATCGGCACCTTGACCTTTTTCTTGAGTGCCGAAACGAGCGAGAATGCGTCGTAGGGCAGAAGCAGGTTTGCCATATCCTTGATACAAATGGTGTCCGCACCCATATTCTCAAGCTCGCACGCGAGGTTTACAAAGTACTCCTCGTTGTGCACGGGGCTGACGGTGTAGGAGATCGCCGCCTCGCAAAGTCCCCCATACTTCTTGGTGGACTTGATGGCTTGCTCCAAGTTACGCACGTCGTTGAGCGCGTCAAAGATACGGATGACGTCAATGCCGTTCTTGATGGAAAGACGAACGAAATCATCTACTACGTCGTCCGCATAGTGACGGTAGCCGAGGATGTTCTGTCCGCGGAAAAGCATCTGCAGCTTGGTGTCGGGCATTGCGCGGCGAATGGCGCGCAAACGCTCCCAAGGATCTTCCTTGGGAAATCTCATACAAGAGTCAAAGGTTGCGCCGCCCCAGCACTCGACCGACCAGTAGCCGACCTCATTGAGTGCCTTGAGTGCGGGAAGCATATCCTCAAGACGCATTCTGGTAGCCGCCTGCGACTGATGCGCGTCACGCAGAATGGTATCGGTAATCAAAAGCTTATTTGCCATTGTTTATTTCCTTTCTGATGCTTGGCATCAACCAAACATATTAATGAGTGCGCCCGCCGCAATAGCAGAGCCGATCACGCCCGCGACGTTGGGACCCATAGCGTGCATAAGCAGGAAGTTGCCGGGATTTTCCTTCTGTCCCTCGACCTGCGACACACGCGCCGCCATAGGAACGGCGGAAACGCCCGCAGAGCCGATGAGGGGGTTGATCTTCTTTCCCTCGGGAAGGAACAGGTTCATTAGCTTGGCAAGCAAAATGCCGCCCGCCGTACCGCAGCCGAAGGCAACGATACCCATCAGAATGATGGTAAGAGTACGGATGTTTAGGAAGGTCGCGCCCGTTGCGGTCGCACCGACGGTCACGCCGAGGAAGATGGTAACGATGTTGATCAGCTCATTCTGCACCGTCTTCGAAAGACGCTCGGTCACGCCGCTTTCGCGGAAGAGGTTACCAAGCATCAGACAACCGACAAGGGATGCGGCGTCGGGCACGAGAAGTGCTACAAACGTAGTTACCACGATCGGGAAGAGGATCTTCTCGGTCTTGGAAGCCATACGGAGGGGCTTCATCACGATCTGACGCTCGCTCTTGGTGGTCAGCGCGCGCATAATGGGGGGCTGAATCACGGGCACAAGTGCCATATAGGAGTATGCGGCAACCGCGATAGGACCGAGCAGCTGGGGTGCGAGCTTGGTCGTTACGAAGATCGCGGTAGGTCCGTCAGCACCACCGATGATACCGATGGAGGCTGCCTCCTGTGCGGTAAAGGAAAGTCCCTCAATGCCAAGACCGCCGACGTTGGATGCGGCAAGGAAGGTGAGGAAGATGCCGAGCTGTGCGGCGGCACCCATCAGCATACTCTTGGGGTTGGAGATCAGAGGACCGAAATCGGTCATTGCACCAACGCCGAAGAAGATCAAGCAGGGGTAGATGCCAAGCTTAACGCCGAGGTAGAGGTAGTCGAGAAGACCTGCGTGGTCGGCGAGGAGATCCCAGTGTACAAATCCGCCCGCAAACATTTCCTCGTGGAACATACTGGCGCCGGGCAGGTTGGTAAGAAGCATACCGAATGCGATAGGTAAAAGGAGCAGAGGCTCAAACTTCTTCGCGATCGCAAGGTAGAGAAGAAAGCACGCAATGCCGATCATCACGAGCTGCTTCCAGTTCTCCCCCTCAACGAAGCGAGCAAAGCCACTCTCCGTGAAGAATTTCAAAAGTGCTTGCATAGTAAGAAAATCCTTTCGGTGTACTTCTTAATTATGCCATCGTGCAGAGAACGGTACCCGTCTCTACGGTCGAGCCTTTAGTCACGTTCACGGATGCCACGGTGCCGTCTGCGGCAGCGAGGATCTCGTTTTCCATCTTCATTGCCTCAAGAACCATCAGAAGCTGACCTGCCTTTACAGCCTGACCTGCGGTGACCTTCACGTCGAGAATGGTGCCGGGCATAGGGCTCTTCACAGCCGTGTCGCCTGCTGCAACGGGTGCCGCTGCGGGTGCTGCCGCGGGTGCGGGTGCTGCTGCGGGAGCAGGAGCTGCCTTGATATCGTCCTTGTTGATGAGCTCAATGGTGAACTCGTAAACCTTGCCGTTGAGAGTAACTTTGTAAGCGTTCATAATAAACCTCTTTCTTTTTTTGTAAGATTAGCGGTAGGACCGCAAAAATTAACCGATTTCCTTCAGCGAAACGACGCGGATCGCGGAAACGTCCGTGCCAAGCTCTTCTGCAACTGCGGCAGAAAATGCCACGACCAGCTCATCGCGGTTTGCGATTGCGGCAGGGGCAGCAGGTGCAGCAACCTTCGCGGGTGCGGCAGCCTTCGCGGGTGCGGGAGCAGCCTTCTTAACCGCCTTCTTCTCGTCCTTCAAAACTCTCTGGCAAACGGCGCCCATCACGCTCACGAGAGCGATCAAGCAAATAAGACCGATAAAAACGATCAAAAAGCCGATGCCCGAGCTTGCAAGACTTTCACCGAAGCTGAGGTTGGTATCCAAAAAATTTGCCATACTTTCACCTCCAAAGCAAAAAAATTAAAATCATAACTAGAATACCTTTTTTTTATATAAAGTACAATACTTTCTCCCCAATGTTCACACAAAATTTACACCACTGCAGGCAAATAACACCCCCTCGCGCATCTTTTTCGCATCGCCCTATTGACAAACGGATTTTTTTCTGCTATTCTATATCCGCACGGGGCATTAGCGCAGTTGGGAGCGCACAACACTGGCAGTGTTGGGGTCAGGGGTTCGAATCCCCTATGCTCCACCAAGCAAGCACCACCTTTGGGGTGGTGCTTTTTGCTTGGTGGAGCATAGGACCCGATTTGATCCCCGCGCCGTTAGGCGCAGGGGTACGATTGCTCCGCGCAGAGCGACGCCCGCTTGCGAGGCGGCGGCAAGCGTGAGCAACTTCGAGCGCAGCGAGAGCCTCCCCGTAGCAAGCACCACCTTTAGGGTGGTGCTTTTTTGCCCCCGGAGCATAAGACCCGATTTGATCCCCGCGCCGTTAGGCATTTTTCTTTTTTCTGCTTGCATCGCGTACTAAGATGTGCTATAATGCTACTGTGATCAAGCC
The DNA here is from genome assembly GCA_045602305.1 of Eubacteriales bacterium. Classification (GTDB taxonomy): domain Bacteria; phylum Bacillota; class Clostridia; order Oscillospirales; family CAG-272; genus UBA1740. The sequence goes on from JAZSBJ010000151.1 coordinate 9,315, forward strand.
TGAATAGAGAGGAAAACAAAATGTCTAATGCTATAAAAAAATTCAAAGTGGGTGTTATCGGTTGCGGTAGAATTTCCGTGATGCACCTTGAGTCGATCGCCGCCCTTGATAACACCGAGCTCGCAGCTTGCTGTGATATCAAGCCCGATAGAGCAGATGAAGCGGCAAAGCGGTACGGAGCCAAGGCATACACGTCCTACGAGCAGATGCTCGATGAGCAACCGCTTGACGCAATACATATTTGCTTGCCCCACCACCTTCACTCCAAGGTGGCGATGGCTGCCTTTGAAAAAGGCGTTGCCGTTCTCACCGAGAAACCAATGGACGTAGACCTTGCATCTGCCGTGGCGGCGGTAGAGCGTGCGAAGGAGCTGGGCGTGCAGTTCGGCGTTATCTTCCAATGCAGATACAACAATTCCGCGCAACTCGTTAAAAGCGCCGTGTGCAGCGGCAAGCTCGGCAAGATCATTTCCGCGCGTTCAACGCTCACTTGGTCCCGTTCTGACGACTACTATGCGGAGAGCGATTGGAAGGGCACTTGGGACAAGGAAGGTGGGGGCGTAGTTATCGACCAAGCCATCCACTCCATTGACCTTGTGCGTTGGATCATAGACAGCGAGCCACAAAGCGTATCCTGCTCTATGGCGAACAGAGGCCACGAAACGGTTTGCGTCGAGGATTCCGCGGAAGGACTTATCACTTTCAAAAACGGCGTTAAGTACGGCTTCTACTGTATGAACAATTACGGCTGTGACGAGCCCATTGAGATACGCCTTTTGTGCGAGAAGGGCAGGGTTACCTTTGGCTATGATGACGCATATATCGTATACAACAACGGTACGCGCGAAGAAGCACACCAATCGGATTGCAAGGTGGATTACAGATCCGGCAAGGATTATTGGGGCATCCATCACATCAGACAGATAAAGCAGTTTTACGATGCGCTGCTCGGCATTGAGCCGCTGGAGATCAGCGGCGAGGAAGCGCTCAAAACGCAAGCGCTGATATCGGCAATATACGAGGTCGGCAAAAAAGCAATGAAATGATCCAAGGCAAGGGATAAGAAGCCGTTTCCTCGGTGGAAAGCAAATTCTGCTTTCCCTTTGGGATGCGCCCAAAAAAGTGCCGCCTTTTTCCAAAAAAGGCTTGCATTGCGCGCTTCTTTTTGCTATAATAATTAGGTACGATATGCAACAATCTCTTGGAGGATAGGAAACTATGAATCGCACTTATATCAAGGACGTTAAGCCCGGCACCGTTAAGATCGCGGGCTTTTGCGAGAACATTCGCAACAAAAAGAGTATGGCGTTCCTCGTCATTCGCGACGTAACGGGCAAGATCCAGGTCACCGTCGAAAAGGCAAAGCTCCCCGAGATCGCAGAGCTTTGCGACAAGCTGACGCTTGACTCCGTCGTCACCGTAGAGGGCGAAGCCATCGCCAGCGAATACGTCAAGCTCGGCGGCATTGAAATTTTGCCCACCAAGCTCCAAATCGAGTCCATCGCTGACGCGCTCCCCATCCAAGAGGGTGCCGCCATCGACTCGCGCCTCGACTACCGCTGGATCGACCTGCGCTCGCAGAAGAATCTTTTGATGCTCAAGGCACAAACGGTAATGGTGGGCGCGATGCGCAACTTCCTTCTCAACCATAACTTTACCGAGATCCATACCCCCAAGATTATCGGTGCCGCTTCCGAATCGGGAAGCGAGGTCTTTAAGCTCAACTACTTCGACCGCGACGCGTATCTCGCGCAAAGTCCCCAGTTCTACAAGCAGATGGCAATGGCGTCGGGACTTGAGCGTATCTTCGAGTGCGGTCCCGTATTCCGTGCCGAAAAGTCCTACACGAGCAAGCACACCACCGAGTTCACGGGCTTTGACCTTGAAATGAGCTATATCGACTCCTTTGAGGACGTGATGGCGTTTGAAGAGGACCTGCTCACGGATATGCTTGAGAAGGTCAAGGAAGCCTACGGCGACGAGATCGAAGCGCTCTTCGGGATCCCCGTTGTCGTTCCTACCAAGCCCTTCCCCCGTATGTCCTTAAAAGAGATCTACCGTGAGCTGGAAGCCCGCTACGGCTACAGCTGCCCCGAAAGCGAGCAGGGCGACCTCACCACCGAGGCGGAAAAGCTCACCAAGAAGCTTTGCGCCGATATGTTTGGCCACGAGTTCCTCTTTGTGACCGACTTCGCCGCCGAGAAGCGCGCCTTCTACCATATGCGCCGCGACGGCGTTCCCCAGGGCTACGACCTCATTTGGCGCGGCGTTGAGATCACCACGGGCGCACAGAGAGAGCATCGCTACGAGGTCCTCAAGGCACAAGCCGCAGAAAAGGGACTTGATAAGGACGTTGCGTTCTACACCGAGTTCTTCCGCTACGGCTGTCCCCCCCCCGGCGGCTTCGGTCTTGGCGTTGACCGTATGACGATGCTGCTGCTTGGGCTGACCATCAAGGAGTCGATGTTTATTTTCCGTGGTCCCGACCGCCTAAATCCCTGAATTGGCTGGCACCTTCGGGCATAACCGCGAACAAAAAATATTTGTTAAAATTAAGGCGAGAGTGCATCTCTCGCCTTTTTCTTTTGCGTAATTTATTTTAAGGTGGAAAACCGCCTTCGGGCGGTTTTCTCCATATTTATTTGAATTTTTGTTCGCTTTTTCCGTTCTCTTCGCTCGACGTATGTATATACGCCTCACGCTCGAGAACGAAAAATTCTGCACCAAATCTGCCTAGCCAATTCCAGCGAAAAACATAGCAAAGCAAAAATCTTGGCTTTTTAGATTTTAGAAACGAAAAGAGCATCCTTTTGGATGCTCTTTTTATTTTTCGCGCCCGACGAGATAGTCAAGCGAAACGGCGTAAAAATCAGCGAGCTTGATCGCCGCCCACAGCGGGATCTCGCGCTCACCGCGCTCGTAGCGCTGGTACACGGTAAGCTGCATATTCAAATAGGAAGCAAGCTCCTTTTGCGTTTTGTCGTGATCCTCGCGAAGCTCCCGAATGCGCCTATACACCGCCGTTCTCCTTTTATTGCTTGAATTTGGAAAAACTCATAGCGCAGAACCTTCCCGCTCTGCCCCTTGCGAGAAGAAATTCGCAAGCGGGATTTCGGGCAAAACCCAAAGCGCGGCAGAAATCGTGCAAGACGAGGCAAAGCGAGCGACCCCGACGACGGTGTAGTTCCCTACTCCGAGGAGGGGAAGTCGAAGCTTTAACGAAGTATTGTGCGATTTATGCAAGCGTTAAATCCATTACGGCCTTGATAGTATGCATTCTATTCTCCGCCTCTTCAAACACGATCGACTGTGCCGACTCAAACACCTCGTCGGTCACCTCCATCGCATCTCGCCCGAAGCGCTCGCCCATCTCCTTGCCAATGACCGTTTTGAGGTCGTGGAAGGCGGGAAGACAATGCATAAAGACGGTTTCGGGCTTTGCCGCCGCCATCAGGGCGGCGTTCACCTGATAGGGAGAAAGCTCGCGAATGCGCTCTTCCCACACCTCAACGGGCTCACCCATCGATACCCAAACGTCGGTGTAAATGACGTCGGCGTTCTCAACTGCCTTTGCGGGGTCCTCTTCTAGGGTAATGGTCGCGCCCGTTTCGGCGGCAATGGCAAGGCAGGTGTCGACAAGCTCCTTCGCGGGCTGATATTTCTTGGGCGCGCAGGCAACGAAGTGAAGTCCCATCTTCGCCGCGCCCACCATCAGGGAGTTGCCCATATTGTAGCGCGCGTCGCCCATATATACGAGCTTTTTGCCCGAAAGGGTGCCGAAATGCTCGCGAATGGTCAAAAAGTCGGCAAGGATCTGCGTGGGGTGGAACTCGTTGGTAAGTCCGTTCCACACGGGAACGCCCGCATATGCGGCAAGCTCCTCAACGATCTCCTGACCGAAGCCGCGGTACTCGATACCGTCGTACATTCTGCCAAGCACGCGGGCAGTGTCCGCAATGCTCTCCTTCTTGCCGATCTGCGAGCCCGAGGGATCGAGATAGGTAACACCCATACCGAGGTCGCGCGCCGCCACCTCAAAGGCACAGCGGGTACGTGTCGAGGTCTTTTCAAAGATGAGGGCAATGTTCTTGCCCTCGTGGTGGCGGTGGGATACCCCCGCCTTTTTCTCCGCCTTGAGCTCTGCCGCGCGGTTTAAGAACGCGGTGATCTCATCGGGCGTGAAATCAAGCAGCTTCAAAAAATGTCTACCGGTCATTTTTCTTCTCCTTTATTGCTCTGCAAATGCGGCGAGAAGCACTTCTAGCGCCGCCTTCAGGTCCTCTTCGGGAATGTTGAGCGCGGGCAAAAGTCTTACCTTGTTCTTCGCCGTCAAGCAAAGAACGCCGTTTTGCATACATTTCTTTACAATTTCGCCTGCGGGCTTGTGTTCGGGCTCGATACCGATCATAAGTCCAAGCCCCGACACGCACTTCACGCCGTCCGCACCCTCAAGTGTCTTGCGAACAAGCTCACCCTTTACACAAACGGATGCAAGAAGCGAGTCATCAATGCGCGAGAGAATGGAGATGGCGCCTGCGGCGCACACGGGGTTGCCGCCAAAGGTGGAGCCGTGGTCGCCGAAGCCGAGAACCTTTTCCGCCTTTTCGCCCATCAAACAAGCGCCGATGGGAAGACCGCCGCCAAGCCCCTTTGCCGTGGTCACAACGTCGGGGGTGATGCCGTACTGCATATACGCGTAGAGGGTGCCCGTGCGCCCGTTGCCCGTCTGCACCTCGTCGATCATCAAAAGGATGTCTTCCTTGGCACAAATATCGGCAATGCCGCGCACATAGTCGCGGTCAAGGACGTTCACGCCGCCCTCGCCCTGCACACATTCAAGAAGCACGCCCGCTACCTTATATTCCGAAACGATGCGCGCAAAATCCGCAAGGTCGTCAGGCTCACAGTGTACGAAGCCGGGGGTGAGAGGCTGGAACAATTCGTGGTAATGCTCCTGACCCGTTGCCGCCAGGGTGGTGAGCGTTCTTCCGTGGAAGCCGTTTTTCACCGTCACGACGGTATAAAAACCTTCTCCCTTTTTGTCGGCGGCATACTTACGCGCAAGCTTAATGGCGCACTCGTTTGCCTCGGCACCCGAGTTGCCGAAGAACACCTTTTTCATTCCCGTTCTCTTGCAAAGCATCTCCGCAAGCGCGGCACACGGCTCGGTGTAGTAGAGGTTGGATGTGTGCTGGAGCTTCCCTGCCTGCTCGGCAACCGCCCTTTGCCACGCGTCGTCCGCAATGCCAAACGCCGTCACCGCGATGCCCGAGCCGAGGTCAATATACTCTTTTCCCTCGGTATCCACAACGCGCGAGCCCTTGCCCGAAACAAGCTCCACGGGAAAGCGCGCGTATGTATTTGCGACGTATTTTTTATCTTTTTCTTGTAAAATACCCATTTTGATACCTACTTGAAATTTGTTTTTAGCTGAATTTGAAGCGCCAAACCGAACCAAACTCTTGTGGGAAAATTGAGCGAGACGAGGCACCGCGTAAGGGTGCTGTATAGCATACTGCCCCGAGCGCGTAACGAAGTCGCAGCCGATTTTCACCAAGAGTTAGTCTTTCGAGACCATAGTACCCGCACCCTCATCGGTGAGAATCTCCATTAAGATGGAGTGCGGAACTCTGCCGTCCATAATGATAACGTTCTTTACGCCGCGGTCGATGGCTTCGATGCAGCAATCCACCTTGGGGATCATACCGCCCGAAATCACGCCGTCCTCGTAAAGCGCCTTGGCTTCTGCCTCGGTCACGTGAGGAATGAGGCTGGACGGATCGTTTTTGTCCTTCAAAATGCCCGCAATGTCGGTCATCATAATAAGGCGCTCAGCCCCCAAAGCCCCCGCGATAAACGCGGCGGCGGTGTCGCCGTTGATGTTGTAGGCACAGCCCTCGTCATCACAGCCAATGGTGGAGATGACGGGAATATAGCCGTGCTCAAGAAGATCTAACACAGGCTCAATGTTGACCTTGGTGATCTTGCCGACGTAGCCAAGGCGGGGATCCTTTACGGTTGCCTCAATGAGCTTGCCGTCCATACCCGAAAGTCCCATCGCGCATCCGCCCTTCATACCAAGCAGGTTGACAAGACTTTTGTTGACCTTGCCCGCAAGCACCATCTGCACGATGTCGACCGTTTCCTTGTCGGTCACGCGGAGCCCGTCCACAAATTCGGCTTTCTTTCCCAGCTTTTCCATAAGATCGTTGATCTCGGGACCGCCGCCGTGCACAAGCACCACCTTGACGCCGACGAGCGAGAGAAGCACGATGTCTTCCATCACCTGCTCCTTAAGATGCTCGTTGATCATCGCGTTGCCGCCGTACTTTACGACAACGATCTTGCCGTTGTACTGCTTGATGTAGGGGAGCGCCTGCGTCAGCACCTCGGCTCTTTGCATATTCGAAAAGGTCTTTTCCATTTTTGTATCCTCTCTTGTAAACTTCGGTTTACATCAGGTTCTGTAATCGCCGTTGATCTTGACGTAGTCGTAGGTGAGGTCGCAGCCATATGCCGTGGCTTCGCCCGTGCCGTTTCCGAGAGATACGAGGATTTCGATCTCCTTCTCGAGCAGGATCTCCTTCGCCTTTTCCTCGGAGAAATCCACGCCTGCACCGTCCTTGCAAACGAGAACGTCGCCCTTTGCGGAACGGAAGGTAACGTCTACCGCATTTACGTCAACGTCGGCGCCGCTGTATCCGATGGCGCAAAGAACGCGTCCCCAGTTGGCGTCCGCGCCGAACATTGCCGCCTTAAGAAGGCTGGAGCAGATGACGCTCTTGGCAACCGTCTTGGCGGTGTCCTCATCCTTCGCACCCGTCACCTTGCACTCAAGGAGCTTGGTCGCACCCTCGCCGTCGCCTGCGATGGAACGGCAAAGATAAACGTTGACGGTGTTGAGCGCTTCCATAAATGCGGCGAAGTCCTCGCCCTCAGCGGTGATCTCTGCGTTTTCCGCCATACCGTTGGCAAGCACCGTCACCATATCGTTGGTCGAGGTGTCGCCGTCAATGCTGATCATATTAAAGGTGTTCTTGATATCCGAGGAGAGTGCTTTTTGCAGCATCTCTGCGGAGATCTTCACGTCGGTGGTGATAAAGACGAGCATCGTCGCCATATTGGGGTGGATCATACCGCTTCCCTTGGCGATACCGCCGATGCGGCAGGTCTTGCCGCCCACGGTAAACTCCACGGCGATCTCCTTTTTCGCCGTGTCGGTGGTCATAATGCCCTCTGCGGCGGCGTCACTGCCGTCCTTCGTGAGCGCATCCTTCAGCATCGGGATGCCTGCAGCAATGGGCTCGATAGAAAGGGGTTGCCCGATGACGCCCGTGGATGCCACCACGATGTCGTCCGCCGCGATGCCAAGTGCCTTCGCGGTGAGCGCACTCATTTCCTCAGCGATCTCCACACCGTTTGCGTTGCAGGTGTTGGCGTTGCCGCTGTTGCAGATGACCGCCTGCGCGTGTCCGTCCGCAAGGTGACGCTTGGTCACGGTGAGGGGGGCGCCCTTTACGAGGTTGGTGGTATATACCGCCGCGGCAGTCGCGCGCGTTTCGCTGTAAATCAGAGAGATGTCCTTCTTCGTGCGGTTCTTTCTAACGCCGCAATGCACGCCCGAGGCGAGAAATCCCTTTGCGGCACAAACGCCGCCGTCAATGATCTTTACCATTTTTATATCCGTCCTTTATCAGCCAAGAATCAAGCCCTGCGCTTCGGGCGCGCCGAGCATAATGTTCATATTTTGAATGGCGGCGCCCGATGCGCCCTTGCCAAGATTGTCAAAGCGGGAGATGAGAAGCACGCGCTCCTCGTTTCCCTCGGCGTACACTTCCATATCGTCGCGCCCCGAAAGCGCACCCGCAGAAAGGAAGCCGCCCTCGCCGTTCTCCTCGACGAAGCGAACAAGTCCCGTCGCGAAGGCTTCGCGGTAGACGTCCTTTACGTCGGAGAGCGTACCGCGCAGGTCACGCGCGAACACGGGAACGGTCACTTCCATACCCGCATAGAAATCTCCCACGACGGGGCAGATCACGGGTGTCACCGAAAGCCCCGCGAGCTTTTGCATTTCGGGCAGATGCTTGTGCTTCTGTCCGAGCGCATACTGTCTTGGATAGCTTTTTACGGGATACAAGGGGCTGTCCACAGACTCGTAATCGGCGATCATCTTCTTGCCGCCACCCGAATAGCCCGTGAGGGAAAAGCAGGTGAGTGCGGCATCCGCCTTCAAAACGCCCGCCTTTACAAGCGGTGCAACGAGCGAAAGAAAGCCGCTGGCGTGACAACCGGGGTTGGCAACCAAGGATGCGTCCTTGATGGCATCGCGAAGCCCAAGCTCGGCAAAGCCGTAGGTCCAGCCGTCCGCCGTTCTGTGCGCGGTCGAGGTGTCGATGATACGCACGCCCGTTCCCGCAGCAAGCGATACCGTTTCGCGCGCCGCGTCGTCGGGCAAGCAAAGGAAGGCAATGTCCGCTTCCTTTAAGATCTCCCTTTTGGCATCGGGATCCTTGCGAAGCTCGTCGGGCAGGGAGATGAGGGTTAGGTCCTCTCGTGCGGAAAGGCGCTCGCGAATACGGAGTCCTGTCGTGCCCGCACTGCCGTCAATAAAAATTTTGGTCATTTGGTTTCTCCTAATCTTGCGCGCATCGACGCGACCTGAGCGCGGACCGAATCGGGCGAGGTGCCGCCAAAGGATACGCGGCGGCCTACACAGGCATCAAGGTCGATGGCGTCGTAAACGCCGTGATCAAAGAGGTCGCTGTATGCAAGATATTTCTCAAGCGGAAGCTCCTCAAGCGTCGTTTTCTCGCGAATGCAGTCGGCAACGAGCGAGCCTGCGATCTTGTAGGCAGAACGGAAAGGCATTCCCTTCGTGACAAGGTAGTCCGCAAGGTCGGTGGCGTTGATAAAGCCGCCTGCCGCCGCGCGACGCATATTGTCTGCCTTCACGGTCATCGTTGCGAGCATCGGGGTGAGGACGGAGAGGCACGCCTTAACGGTATCCACCGTGTCGAACACGCGCTCCTTATCCTCTTGCATATCCTTGTTGTAGGCAAGGGGAAGTCCCTTTAGAATGGTGAGCATCGCCACCGTATCGCCAAAGACTCTGCCCGTCTTACCGCGGATGAGCTCCGCCATATCGGGGTTCTTCTTTTGGGGCATAATGGACGAGCCCGTCGTATACGCGTCAGACAGCTCGATAAAGGCAAACTCCCAGCTCGAATAGAGGCAAAGCTCCTCGGAAAGGCGGGAGAGATGCGTCATCAAGATCGAGGACGCGGACAAAAATTCAAGACAAAAATCGCGGTCGGAAACGCCGTCGAGGCTGTTTTCCATCACGCCGTCAAAGCCGAGCGCCGCCGCCTCAAAATGGCGGTCGGTGTCGTAGGTCGTGCCCGCGAGGGCGCAGGAGCCGATGGGGGACACGTTCATTCTCTTGCGGGCGTCCGCATAGCGCGCAAGGTCGCGCGCGACCATCGAGGCATACGCCATCAGGTAGTGTCCAAAGGTGATGGGCTGAGCGCGCTGAAGATGGGTGTAGCCGGGCATAATGGTGTCCGCGTACTTCTCCGCACTGTCGCAAAGGACAGAAAGAAGCGCGCGCAAGCCATCACAGATCTCATCCGTTTCGGCGCGCAGAAGCAGGCGCAGGTCCAGCGCCACCTGATCGTTGCGCGAGCGCGCGGTGTGGAGCTTCTTTCCCACGTCGCCAAGACGCTCGGTAAGCACCGCCTCAACGAACATATGAATGTCCTCGGCAGTGTAATCAAAATCCAGCGCGCCGCCCTCAAGGTCCGCAAGGATGCCTGCAAGTCCGTCGCAAAGCACCTCTGCCTCACTCTCGGTGATGATGCCCTGCTTGCCAAGCATTTTTGCGTGCGCGATGCTTCCCGTGATGTCCTCGCGGAACATACGGCAGTCAAAATGGATGGAAGCGTTAAAATCGTCGGCGATGCGGTCGGTTTCTCCCGCCGTTCTGCCAGCCCACATTTTTGCCATAAAAAAGAGTCCTTTCTAAAAGCCCAACGCCCACAACCGCCAAAAAGCGGTTGTGGGACGGGGTTGTTGCACGGCTGTGCCGTGCAAAGAATTGTTTACTTTTAATTATTTGCCGTCAACCATAGCCTGTACCTTGA
>JAZSBJ010000152.1:0-2302 GCA_045602305.1 Eubacteriales bacterium
GTGTTTTCGTCCAGCTTCATCACAACAGTGTAGCGCGTATCGTTTAGTGTGTCGGGAGAAACAATGCCGTCGGCGGGAATGCTGTGCGCGCCCGCTCCTGTATCGATCTGCGGGAGAAATGAGGTCTCGTCGTCAAAATCAAGCGTATTCCTGTCGATGACGAATTCGGTCAAAAGCAAAATGCTTCCGTTTGCCATACGGGAGGACATATAAGCCCCCGTTATACTGAATTCTTCCTTCTTTACAATGCTTGTGGGGTCGTTCACATCAAGTGAGAGCAAATTCACATAGCGTTCGGAGCTTCCGCCATTCTTTTCATAATACTGCGTAACCACAGTTACGGTGCTACAATCGCTTGAAAGGTAGAATTCCCATTGCGACAGGTAATTGAAAAAACCGTTTTGGTTGGTATCATAAAGGGTGTAGCTGCCAACCTCTTTCGTGTTTTCTCCGTCGATCTCGTAGATGCGAAGCACCTCGTTATCGAGATAGTAAATGTGCGTGTCGCTCCGCTTGATGCGATCGGCCTCGATAATTCCTTCTACTTGGTTGTCGGTGATCTCCTTGTATTCACCGCTCCCGCCTGCCGATCCGTTCGCATCCGGCGAATTTGCACTTCCGTTCATTCCTCCGCTAAAGTCTGCGCCAAAGCTTAAAAAAGCATCTTCGATCCGTGAAAGAAGCTTCGATGCATTGTTCTTATGCTTGGGCGCTTGGAAGGTGAGTACGTTCAGCTTTTGAATGAGCTCGTAGTACGCACTGTCCGAGTGCTTGGATACATCGGGCGGGGTAGTGCTAAAGGGGATAAAAAGCCACAGGTTGCAGAAGATCAGCGCCAAGCAAGCACAAGCCGCTACGAGCGAAACAAATGCTTTGCTTCTTTTGGGCTTTATTTCGTTATCGGGGTGCGCCTCGGCAATGTATGCATCATCGGCAAGGCCAAAAGCGCGGTACCACTTCTTTTTCTTCATATAAATATCCCTTCCTTCGTGAGATGATCCTTGAATTTGCTTCTGGTTCTATGCAGGGTAACACTGATATAGCTTTCCGAAAGATGCATACCTTTTGCGATCTCACTCACTCCCATCGCATACCAATACCTGCGCATAAATATGACACGGGTACGGGTATCAAGGCTTGCAAGAAAGCTGTTGATCGCCTGCTTTAGTATCAAGGTGTCTTCGATGGGTGCCTCACCGTTCGGAATACATTCCCAGTATTCGTCAACAATACTCTCTACCTCTTTGCCGCGCTTTTGCGCGCTCTCGTAGCGGTATCGGTCAATGGCGAGATTTCTGGTGATCCGCGCGAGAAAGCTTTTTAGCCTTGTCGGTCTTTCAGGCGGGATCGCGCGCCACGCCCCGTGCCACGTGTCGTTGACGCACTCGTCGGAATCCTCGCGGGATCCAAGAATGTTGTATGCGACGGTATAGCAATATTTCCCGTATTTCACCGCGGTTTCGCGGATCGCGTCTTCGTTGCGTTCCCAGTACAGCATAACGATTCTTTCGTCTTCCATAGAGACACCTCCTTGCATAGCTTTTAACGGCCCGTCACCCATATAGTCGTAAAGCAGATCCAAAATCTTACAGTCGGAAGGAAAAATTGCAATTTAATTTGCAAAATTATTATACCACACCCGACGTCATATGTAAAGAGCAATCTTTTTTCTGTTCTCCGTGTATCCAAGATATCGCCGCGCCGAAAAGTGAGTTTTTATAAAATACCATCAAGCCGAAGGCGGATACACGCCGGTGTGTGCCGTGATGCAAGGGCGGGTTGCCGCCCTTGATGATATGCGCCGCACGGCGCGGCAATGATGTTGAGCTGATGCTCAAATGATGTTGCGTGCAAGCACGCAAAAGATGTTGTGCCTGCGGCACAAATGAAAAAATCCAAGTCTTACGACTTGGATTTTTTGGCAGGGGCAGAAGGACTCGAACCCACGACACCCAGTTTTGGAGACTGGTGTTCTACCGACTGAACTATACCCCTATGTGACTTTGATATTATAACACGCTTTTTGAAAAAAAGCCCGAGGTTTTGCCCCTTTTTTTCGCTTTTTGGAAAAAATCTTTTTTTACGCAGGTTTTACGTACTTTTTAGAAAGATAGGATTGTATTTTTGAAAAAAGTATGCTACAATGAGGCTGTAAAACGCAAAGGAGAACACCTATGAAGATTGCTCTTATCGCACACGACAAAAAGAAAAACGAGATCATTGAGCTGGCAAAGAAGTACGTTGACGTCTTAAAAGCACACGAGCTGTATGCAACGGGCACGACGGGCACGCTTATTATGGG
>JAZSBJ010000153.1:0-9609 GCA_045602305.1 Eubacteriales bacterium
ACTACAAAGGCTACGATATAGCAAGCACCGAACAGAAAAGCGCCGAGAATACCGAGATTGGGCTTCCAAAGGACGAAGATGACGAGCGCGATCGCAAGCCAACCGAATGCCTCAATGGTGGAAGCGTTCTCCCAGCTACCCTTGATATAGTCCATAATGTAGTAGAATCCGCCAAGTCCCGCAACGGCACTTCCGATGAGGATGGCCGCATACTTGTAGGCGATAACGTTGATGCCTGCCGCATCTGCGGTAGCGGGGCTTTCACCCACGGCACGCAGATGAAGACCTACGCGCGTTTTGTTCAAAATGAAGGCACAAAGGATCGCCGTTGCAATGGAAAGATACACGAAAATGCCGTGTCCGAATACCACTTGACCGAAGGCGCCAAGGCTATCCGCGAAGGGTAGAGAAGAGGAAATGAGCTTTCCTGCGGGGTCAAAGTGCGTACGGTCAACAAAGGACATAATGAAGTTCGTCGCACCGCTACCGAAAATGGTGATAGCAAGACCCGTGATGTTTTGGTTGCAGCGAAGCGTTACGGTCAAAAGAGCGTATACGCCGCCGAGTGCTGCGGCAAATACCGTGGCGAAGAGGAGAGAGATCAAAACAAGCAAGATCCAAGAGGCATTTGCGGGAGAAGAAAGCGCTCCCATATACAGCGAAACGCCAAGGCAACCGCCCGCCGTTCCTATGCACATAATACCGGGAATGCCGAGGTTGAGGTGACCTGCCTTTTCGGTGATGATCTCACCCACACAGCCAAAAAGAAGGACGGTGGCAATCGAGATTGCCGACATTAAAAATACTGTCATTTCACATTTTCTCCTTTCGGCTCGGTTTTAGGGCTTTTGCGAAACACGACCTTGTAGGTGATAAAGAAGCTGCACGCGATTACGCAGAAGTATACAAGACCGATGACAATGTTTGCAATGCTATCGTTGGTAAAGCCAAAGCTTCCTCTGACCTCTACCATTCCGTTTGAAATAAAGATGATGAAGAAGCAGGTAGCCATCATTACAAGGGGATTGAACGCCGCAAGCCAGGTCGCCATAATGGCGGTGAAGCCCATATTGTTGGCGGATGCGGTGCTGATGGTGTGGTTGATCCCGCCTGCGAGGAACAGACCGACAAGACCCGCAAGCGCGCCCGAAATGATCATCGTGCGGATGATAACGCGCTTTACGTCAATGCCGATATACTTGGCGGTGTTGGGGCTGTCGCCGACCACCGCGATCTCGTAGCCGTGCTTGGTATATTTGAGATAAACGTACATCAAGGCGGCGAGTGCGAAAAACACGATCACCGTCAAAAGATACTTGCTTCCAAAGAGGTCGGGGAAGTTTCCGTGCTCTAAAGGCTCAAGAACGCCGGAGCCGCTTTTTACCCAAATGGTGATGAACATTGATACGAGTGCCGTTGCAATGTAGTTGAGCATTAGAGTAAAGAGAGATTCGTTGGTATCAAAAAACGCCTTGAAAATAGCGGGCAGAACACCCCATATAGCACCTGCAAGGATGCTCGCGACAGTCATAAGAAGAATGAGCAGAGCATTGGGAATTTTGCCGCCGAGATAGAATACACAGGAGATCGCGGCAAGACATCCGACGAGAATTTGTCCGTTTCCGCCCAAGTTCCAAAACTTCATTTTAAAGGCAGGCACAAGCGCGACTGCGACACCGAGAAGAAGGGCTGTGTCCTGCAAAAGCAGCCAGATTCTGCGCGAGGAGCCTAAAGCACCGTTGAAGAGCGCAGAGAAGAAGGAAAGGGGATTCTTGGAAGAAAACAAAGAGCAAATGATCGAGGAAAGCAGAAGGCTTGCTACAATTGCCAGAGCATAAATGAGAACGACCTTCTTTGCGGGAAGCGCATCTCGCTTTACAAGGCGAAGCAGGGGCTCTTTTTTAATTTGATCTTGCTTTTTTTGCTGGTTTTCCATATACAAAATCGCTTTATAAGCTTCCTCCTTCTTCCTTTTCTTCTGCATCGACGACGGTTCCCGTCATCATAAGACCGATTTTTTCCTTTTGTGCGGTACGCGCATCTACGGTTCCCATCACCTTGCCGCCCGCGACGACCATAATGCGGTCACAAAGCGCGAGTAAAACGTCAAGGTCCTCACCGACGAAGATGACGGCAACGCCGTTTTTCTTTTGCGCGGTCAAGAGGTTGTAGATGGTGTACGAGGAGTTGATGTCAAGACCTCTGACGGGGTATGCCGCCATCAGCACCTTTGGCGCTGCGGCGATCTCTCGTCCGACAAGCACCTTTTGCACGTTACCGCCCGAAAGACGGCGAACGGGAGTGTGCGTGTCGGGCGTTACGACCTGCAAGCTCGAAACGATCTCATTTGCAAGTCCTTCGGGTGCCTTGCGGTCTACAAACACCGATTTTCCGCGACGGTAGCTGCGGAGCATCATATTGTCAATAATGTCCATATCGCCCACAAGTCCCATACCAAGACGGTCCTCGGGAACGAAAGAGAAGCGCACGCCAAGCTCGCGAATCTGCAAGGGCGTCTTTTCGCGCAGATTGATGATCTCGTCTTCCTTAAAGAAGATCTCGCCCGCTTCGACCTGTGCGCGGATGATCTTTTTGTGAAGCGGCTTGCCGTTTTCGTCCTTGCCGGTGAAATCTCTGCCGTCGGCATAACGGAGCATACCTTGGCTTGCAAGCTCCATCACGCGCTCAAAGGTTTTATGGAAGAAGGTGATGGGCTTGTCCTTTTTGGGGTTGTAGTAGGTGACGCTTCCGCTTTGCAGGTGGTGAAGACCTGCGATGGATTCAAGAAGCTCACGCTGACCGCTTCCCGCAATGCCTGCAATGCCGAGGATCTCGCCGCTATATGCTTCAAAATCAATGTTGTCAAGCACGAGATTGCCTTCAACACCCAAAAGGGTAAGTCCTTCCACGTGCAGACGAAGCTCAGAGTTTTCGGGAAGGGGACGGTCAATGTTGAGTGTGACCTTTTGTCCCACCATCATATCCGCAAGCTCTTTTTCGTTCGTTTCGGCGGTGTTGACCGTCTTGATATGCTCGCCCTTGCGAAGCACCGCAACGCGGTCGGAGATCGCCATAACCTCGTTGAGCTTGTGCGTAATGATAATGACCGATTTGCCATCCTCGCGCATCGCACGGAGCACGTCAAAAAGACGGTCGATCTCCTGCGGGGTGAGAACAGCGGTCGGCTCGTCGAGAATCAGCACGTCAGCCCCGCGGTAGAGTGCTTTCACAATCTCTACCGTCTGCTTTTCGGATACCGACATCTCGTAGACCTTTTTGTCTAAATCTATATGGAAGCCGTATTTGGCACTCATCGCGCCAATCAGGGTTTTTGCCGATTTTATATCGTATTTTTCGCCTTCTCCCGTACCGATCACGATGTTTTCGGCGGCGGTAAAGACGTCGATCAGCTTGAAATGCTGATGGATCATACCGATGTTGTAACGGAAGGCATCCTTGGGAGAACGAATGCTTGCTTCCTCGCCGTTAATGAGGATCTTTCCCTCGTCGGGATAGTAGATGCCCGCAAGCATATTCATAAGGGTAGTTTTTCCGCAACCGTTCTCGCCGAGGACGGACAGAATTTCCCCCTTCATAACATCCATAGAAACGTTGTTGTTCGCAATAACGTTTGCACCAAAGCGCTTGGTAATGTTGCGAAGCTCGATCAGCGTTTGCTTTTCCACAGTTTTTCTCCTTAGGTGGGGATTTATCGCATAAAGGGTTGCCGTCAAGATAACGACAACCCTTATAGCCTTTACAGCACCGAGAAGGGCACAGTGCCTTTTTCTCGGTTAGAAAAAGAATTATTTCTCTACGATACCGTCGATGCGAACATCGAAGTAAGGTGCGGAACGGTCAGCGCTCTCGTCAAAGAAGGTAACGCCGTTCTCGGTTCTGATAACGTTGGTCTCGCCCTTGAAGTCACCGGCGTCGTCAACGTCTGCAAGATATTCGGTCAAGGATGCGCCCTTTACGGTGAAGGTGGAGCAGTCGAATACCTTAAGTGTACCGTCCTTCAGCTTTGCAGCAACCTCGTCGAGCTTCTCCTGCGTGCCTTCTGCAGCAGCATCGCCAAGCGCGGTGATCTTAACTGCGCCGTTTGCAAGGGTACCGGTCCAGTCGGTATCGATGTCCTTGTCGTTCAATACGCAGTCAAGCATATACTCAAAGTAGGGAACCCAGTCGATTCTGGAAGCGATCACGAAGGTGTTCTTGCCGGTTGCGCCGTTGTAAGCAACGTTGGGAACATTTCTCTCCTCGCAAGCGGTAGGAGCGCCCATCGAGTCAGCGTGCTGAGAGATGAGCTTGCAGCCTGCGTCGATGAGAGCCAAAGCGGTGGTCTTCTCAGCCGTCTCGTCGTACCAAGAGTTGGTGTAGCGAACTTCCATCGTTACGTTCGAAACAACGCTCTTTACGCCAAGGTAGAAGGACGTGTAGCCCGAAACAACCTCTGCATAGGGATGTGCGCCAACGTAACCGATCTTTGCGTTTTCATCAGAAATTGCACCGTCTGCATCGTCATCGTAGAGCTCAAGGAGCTTCATACCTGCAGCAACACCTGCGAGGTATCTGCCCTCGTAGATGGAAGCAAATGCGTTCTGATAGTTGGAAAGGTTCTCGGTGTGTGCCTTCACGCCCGTTGCGTGGCAGAACTGCACATCGGTAAATTCCTTTGCGGCTTGGATCATATAAGCCTCGTGACCAAAGGAGTCGGCAAAGATAACGTCGTAGCCCTTGTCGGCAAAGTCAGCAGCCTTGTCGTAGCATACGGTATCCTCGTCGATGTCGGTGATGATGGTGTAGTCATCCTCGCTAAGACCCTTGTTGGCGCAAGCCTGCTTGAATGCGTCAATAAAGTTCTTGTCGTAGGTAGAGCTGTCACCGTGCAGGCAGATCAGCGCTGCAACGCCCTCGTCACCGCAGGAGCTGAGGATGAACGTAGATCCGATCAGCATAATGAGTGCCAGAGCCAATGCTAGGATTTTCTTGGACATAGTGGGTTTCCTCCTGATGTAAAATGTGATATTTATTTACAAGGACGAGCCTTATAAACCGAAACCTGTCGGGGACGAGCCCCTTTTCCAATTGTTTTGCGCGGAACACGGTGCCGCTTTCGCTCATCCGGGGTCGTGGAAGTGCATCCTTCGCTCCCGACTTACATATGAGCGTTCACACGCGCACGTGCGCGCTATGCGGCGCATACGCGAACACGATGACAGAATTATAACACCTTTTGTCGCTTTTGTCAAGAATTTGTTGAAAAAGAATGGCAAAAAAACATAAAATATTTATTAATGTATTTATTTATTGCGAAAAAACGTTCGTTTTGCCTCGCATTTCGTGCGTTGCGCTTTTCTTTTTGTGCGTCAGAGAAGCACTTTTCAAAAATGTAATTAAATTTATATAAAACGCTTGACAAATTATAGAAATGCGGTATAATAAAATTGTTAGAAGAAAAGGAGAGGTTCGGATGAAGAAAAATAACTACTCTTTAATGCTTTCCGAGGGCGTCGTTGCCGCCGTCGATGCTGAAGCGGCGCGTCTGGGTACCAACCGTTCTGCGCTCATCAACCGCATCCTCGCGGAATACGTTTCGTACGTAACGCCCGAGATGCGGGCGCGTGAGATCCTTTGCAGCGTACGGGAAGCGCTGGATAGTGCCTTTCGTCACGAGGGGGAAGGGGAAAACGCTTTGAGCGTGACGACCGCCCTCGCTTATCGATATAATCCCACCGTTCGCTATACCTTTGAGGTGTATCGCGGCAGTGATGCCCTTGGTGAGCTTCGCGTTTCGATGCGAACCAAAAACGTTTTGCTTTTGGAAATTTTCAAGGGCTTTTGCCTGCATTTCGCCGCCGTAGAGCGCCGCTATCTCAGCAAATGCGAATACGGCTTTGGAGAAGGGCGCTTCGCACGCGTGCTTCGACTTCGCACGGGGAACGGTGCTTCGGACGTCTTAACCTTAGAGGAGATCGGCGCGCTCGCCGCGCGCTATATCGCAATGCTTGACCGTTCGCTAAAGCTCTATTGCCGCTATGCCGCAGATACCGCAGAGGCACTTGCGGTTCTCGACGCCGTTTACCGCGAATATCTTTCCACGGCGAGCGTTCTTTTATAGGAAAAACGCTTTCGCGCATAATAGATTTTGAACGAGAAGAAAGGATAGAACGATGAATTTTCAAAATATAACGCAAAAAAGCGCCGAAGCGATCCGCGCGGCGCAAAATATAGCACTCGAGCACAGCAACCAAGACCTGCGTGAGGAGCATTTGCTTTTGGCACTCCTTTCTGCAGAGGGCGGACTTATCTCTTCGCTTTTTGAAAAAATGGGCATTTCCACCACCGCCCTGCGCACATCCTGCGAGGGCGAAATAGAAAAGCTCCCGCGGATTTCGGGTGTAACGAATGACCGCATTTATCTTTCGGGGGATCTAGACCGTGCAGTCGCCGCCGCCGAGAACGAAGCAAAAAAAATGAAGGACGCATACGTTTCCGTAGAGCATCTCGTGCTTGGACTTCTTGACCATCCGAATGCCGCCATCAAGCGTCTTTTCGGCGAATACGGCATAGGGCGTGACGGCTTCCTTTCCGCACTTCGCTCGGTGCGTGGAGCAAGGGGCGTCACGACGGACAATCCCGAGGACACCTACGACGCACTCAAAAAATTCGGGCAGGATCTCACCGAGCTTGCAAGAACGCAAAAGCTCGAGCCCGTCATCGGCAGAGATGAGGAGATCCGCAACGTGATGCGGATCCTTTCGCGTAAGAGCAAAAACAACCCGTGCCTTATCGGTGAGCCCGGCGTCGGCAAAACGGCGATCGCAGAGGGGCTTGCCTTGCGTATCGCACGCGGCGATGTCCCTGAAAACCTCAAGGACAAAACGCTTTTTTCGCTGGATATGGGCGCCCTTGTTGCAGGGGCGAAATACCGCGGCGAATTTGAGGAGCGCTTAAAGGCGGTACTTGATGAGGTCAAGAGCGCAGAGGGAAATATCATTCTTTTTATCGACGAGCTTCACACCATCGTCGGCGCAGGCAAGACAGACGGTGCAATGGATGCGGGCAACCTTTTAAAGCCGTTGCTCGCCCGTGGAGAGCTGCATTGTATCGGCGCGACCACCCTTGACGAGTACCGTAAATATATTGAAAAGGACAAGGCGCTTGAGCGCCGCTTCCAGCCCGTGACCGTACACGAGCCCTCGGTTGAGGATACCGTATCCATTTTGCGCGGCATTAAGGAGAGATACGAGGTGTTCCACGGCGTAAAGATCCAAGACGCCGCCCTGCTTGCTGCGGCAACCCTTTCCGACCGCTATATCACAGACCGTTTTTTGCCGGATAAGGCGATCGACCTCGTGGACGAGGCGTGTGCCGTCATCCGTACGGAGATGAATTCGATGCCCACCGAGCTTGACGAGATCTCCCGCAAGATTATGCAAGCGGAGATTGAGGTCTTGGCACTCAAAAAGGAAACCGATAAGCGCTCCCGTGAGCGCCTTGCCGTCATCGAAAACGAGCTTGCCGACTTGCGCGAAAAATTTGCCGAAATGAAGGGCAGATGGGAAAAAGAGAAGAATTCCATCGGTGAAGCCCAGCGTCTGCGCGAGGAGATCGAGCGCGTCAAGGCTGAGATCGAGGGCGCGAAGGGCAAGGGCGCTTGGGAGCAAGTTGCCGAGCTTCAGTACGGCGTGCTGCCTGACCTGCAAAAGAAGCTCAACGAGGCAGAAAAACGCGAGGAAACCCAAGCGGCAAACACGACGCTCCTGCGCGATAAGGTGACCGAGGAAGAGATCGCACGCATCGTCGGCAGATGGACGGGAATCCCCGTATCCAAGCTGATGGAAGGGGAGAGAGAAAAGCTGCTTCGCCTCACCGAGATCCTTCATCGCCGTGTCGTAGGGCAGGATGAAGCTGTTACGAGCGTTGCCGATGCCATTTTGCGCTCGCGTGCGGGCATCAGGGACGAACGCCGTCCCGTCGGCTCCTTCCTTTTCCTCGGTCCTACGGGTGTGGGAAAGACCGAGCTTGCCAAGGCACTTGCAGAGGCACTCTTTGACGATGAGGGCGCAATGGTGCGTATCGATATGAGCGAATATATGGAAAAGCACGCGGTATCCCGTCTTATCGGAGCCCCTCCCGGATATATCGGCTACGACGAGGGGGGGCAGCTTACCGAGGCGGTACGTCGCCGTCCGTATGCCGTCGTTCTGTTCGATGAGGTAGAAAAGGCACATCCCGACGTCTTTAACGTCCTCTTGCAGGTGCTTGACGACGGTAGGATTACCGATAGCCAAGGGCGCACGGTAGACTTTAAAAATAGCGTTATTATTCTGACTTCAAACCTTGGCTCGGACATCATTCTCGACGGTATCGAAAACGGAGAGATCTCTGAGGAAGCAAGAGCAGGCGTTGAGGCACAACTGCGCCGCGCCTTCCGTCCCGAATTCCTCAATCGCCTCGACGAGATCGTGTTCTACAAGCCACTCACCAAGGAAAACCTCACGGCGATCCTTTCGCTCCTTTCCGCCAATCTCGAGCAACGCCTTGCAGAGCGAGGGCTTCAACTCGAAATTTCGGATTCTGCCAAAGAATATATCATTGAAAACGGGTTTGATCCCGTGTATGGCGCACGTCCACTCAAGCGGTTTTTGAGCGCAAAGGTGGAAACGCTTGTTGCAAAATTCATCATCGCCGAAAATCCTGCTCCCGATACGATCATTCGAGTGGAGCTTGAAGACGGCGTGCTCACCGTCCGTTAAACGAAAAAGCACCCACACTTTTTTTAGGTGTGGGTGTTGACTTTTCTCCCGAACGGGTATATAATGTCTATGTTAGAAAAGGAGAGGTATTATGACCAAAATTGATATTTTTTCGGGCTTTCTCGGTGCGGGAAAGACCACGCTTATCAAGAAGCTGATCACCGAAGCCTATGCAGGCGAAAAACTCGTACTTATCGAGAATGAATTTGGCGAGATCGGTATTGACGGCGGTTTTTTGCAGGATGCTGGCATCCGCATCAACGAGATGAATTCGGGATGCATCTGTTGCTCACTCGTGGGCGATTTCAGCCGCGCGCTTGAGAAGGTGCTTGACGAGTATCACCCCGACCGCGTACTTATCGAGCCGTCCGGCGTCGGTAAGCTCTCGGACGTTATTCGCGCTGTAAAGAGCATCGAGGCACACGACGCCGTCCTCGGCGCCTTTATCACCGTTGTAGACGCCAAAAAATGTAAGATGTACGGCAAAAACTTCGGCGAGTTTTTCTTTGACCAGATCGAAAATGCTTCGACCGTCATTTTAAGCCACCAAGGTGCACTTTCCGAGGACAAGCTCTCCGAGGCGGTCGCCGTGATCCGCGCCCATAACGAGAGCGCAACCATCGTCACCACCCCTTGGGAAGCGCTCAACGGCAAGGATATTCTCGCCGCAATGGAAGGTACGGATAGCGTAAAAGAAGAGCTTGCCCGCCTGCGCGAGGAGCACGAGCATCATCACGAGCACGAACACGGGCATCACCATCACCACGATGAGGAAGAATGCCACGATCCCCACTGCTCCTGCCACGAGCATCATCACGAACACGAGCACGAGCATCATCACCATCAC
>JAZSBJ010000154.1:0-24525 GCA_045602305.1 Eubacteriales bacterium
GATGCCTATATGCTCCACGTGACGACGACACCGAGCGTTTCCTACGTGACACGCCAAGACGGCTTTGACTGCGGCATTATGATCACCGCATCCCACAACCCGTATTATGACAACGGCATCAAGGTATTAAACAGCTACGGAGAAAAGCTCGACGACAGGACGACGTCGCTGATCGAAGCGTATCTTGACGGGGATCTTCTTGCCCTTGGGATCGAGGGCGAGGACCTACCCTTGGCGCAAAGGGAGCGCGTGGGCTGTATTCACGACCACGTGGCGGGCAGAAACCGCTACATCGGGTATTTGATCTCGCTCGCTTCCAATTCCTACAAAAGCCTGCGGATCGGACTTGACTGCGCTAACGGTGCCTCTTGGAGCATTGCGTCCTCTGTTTTTAGCGCGCTGGGTGCCAAGCTCTACGTCATCGGCAACGAGCCCAACGGTCTGAACGTCAACGAGGGGTGCGGCTCTACCCGCCCCGAGCGCTTGGCTTCTCTCGTGCGGGAAAGACATCTTGATATGGGCTTTGCCTTTGACGGGGATGCTGATCGCTGTATAGCGATAGACGGGGACGGAAGGATCATTGACGGGGACGCCATTCTTTATATTCTTGCGAAGCGCCTTAAAGGGCGTGGAATGCTCAAGGATGACACGGTGGTCGCGACGGTAATGTCCAACAGCGGCTTTGTGGACGCCTTGAAAAAAGAGGGGATAAAATATGCCGAAACGGCGGTGGGTGACCGTTTTGTTTACGAGTGTATGCAAAAGGAAGGCTACGTGCTTGGGGGAGAGCAATCGGGGCATATCATTCTCAAAAAGTATGCAACGACGGGGGACGGACTGCTCACCGCCCTTATGCTGACCGAAGAGGTCTGCGACACGAAGCGCTCCTTAAAGGAGCTTTCTTCCCCCTTACGGCTTTATCCTCAATATACCGAGAACGTGCGCGTAAAAAGCAAACGCGCCGCCGCAAACGGAGAGGGCGTACAAAAGGCACTTGCCGAGGCAAAAGAGATGCTTGGCGGCAAGGGGCGCGTTTTGTTGCGCGAAAGCGGGACAGAGCCCGTGCTTCGCGTGATGGTGGAAAGTGAAACGGAAGAGCGTTGTCGCGCGCTTGCAAAGCACGTTGCGGACGCCATTTTGAAAGGAGAACGGGAAAATTGAATTTACGTGTTAGGACCTGCGACCTTTTTGACTCCTTTCCCACGTATATCGCCCCTTTGTTCCAAGCGGCGGAATTTCCGTGGCAGGTGCTTCCAGAACTCGGCGCATACGTGAGGGAGCTGATTCGAAACGGGATCGACGGCTTTACCCTTTACCGTGAGGATGTTTTGATCGGGGCGGGCGTGAAGATCTACCCGACGGCAACCATTGAGGGACCTGCGGTGATCGGCGCGGGGTGCGAGATCCGCCCGGGGGCGTTTTTGCGCGGGAACGTATTGACGGGGGCGGGATGCGTCATCGGCAATTCCTCGGAATTAAAGAACTGCGTTTTGCTTGACGGGGTCCAAATTCCGCATTATAACTACGTTGGGGACTCGGTGCTTGGCAACCGCGCGCACACGGGGGCAGGGACCATTTGCTCCAACCTTAAGACGGACGGGCGCCCTGTTGTTGTACACGCAGATAGGGAGTACGAAACGGGGCTTCGCAAGCTCGGCGGCATTTTGGGGGACGGGGCAGACGTGGGATGCGGTGCGGTCATCAACCCGGGGACGGTCATTGGGAAAGGGACGGCGGTCTACCCCTTGACCTCACTGCGAGGCGTATACCCCGCAAACGCCATCGTCAAGGCGACAAAAACGGTCGTGGAAAGGAAATAAAATGCAAAGCAGAGTCCGCAGGACTCTGCTTTTTTCTTGACACGGGGCGATCTTTGTGCTATACTATAAAAAAAGAAAGGGGGTGCCGTATGGATCCGTCGTTGGTGCTTTTGACCGATATTTTAAAAAGCAAGGTTTGCGGTGTTTCCGTACCGCTATCGCCCTTAACGCTTGACGAAACGAAGGCGCTCTACCGCCTTGCCAAGCGGCACGAGCTTGCACACATCGTGGGCGATGCGCTTTGCCGAAAAGGGCTTTTGCCCGACGAAAAGGCAGAGGGCGTATTTGAAAAGGAAGCGATGCGCGCCCTATACCAAGGCGAGCAACGGGAAAAGGAGCTTTCGGCGCTTTCCCGTCTTTTGGAAGAAAACGAAATTCCCTTTATGCCACTGAAGGGGAGCGTTTTGCGCGACCTTTATCCCGTGTCTTGGCTTCGCAACAGCTGTGACATTGACGTTTTGATCCACGAGGGCGACCTCGCACGCGCAAGGACGCTTTTGACGGACGCAGGCTACCGCCCGTTCGGTGCGTGCGGACACGACGTTTCCTTTGATTCTCCGCGCGGCGTGCATATTGAGCTACATTACCGCTTGATGGAATCCAGCATTTTGCCGGGAATGGAGATCCCGCTGGAGAACCCGTGGGCATCGGCAACACCCGTGTCTGAGGGTGCACACCGCTATGCGATGAACGACGCGCTCTTCTATTATTACCACATCGCCCATATGACCAAGCATTATTTGTTTGGCGGATGCGGCATTCGACCTTTTCTTGATCTTTGGCTACTCCGTCACCGCACAGAGGAAAACGACGAGATGCGAAGTCTGCTTCTTAAGGAAGGGGGACTTCTCGCCTTCCACAATGCCGCCTTGGCGCTGTGTGAGGTGTGGTTTGGCGATGGCGAGCATACCCAAACGACAAAGGAGATGGAAGCGCACGTGATGCGAGGCGGCGTATACGGCTCGACCGAGAACCGCGTCAAGGTGCAAAGCGTCAAGCGCGGCGGCAAGCTCCGCTATGCGCTCTCGCGCATTTTTGTGCCTTACAGATCCTTGAAGTTTTCCTATCCCGTTTTGGAAAAGCACAAATGGCTCTTTCCCTTTTGCCAGGTGCGAAGATGGTTCCGTTTGCTGTTCTTTGGGGCAAAGCACTCCCTTTATGAATTGCACTTAAACACTTCTCTCTCCGACGCGGATGCAGAGAGGACCGCTTCCCATCTTGCCGATCTCGGCTTTCGGTTTCATTAAAAAAACGGCTGTCACAGACAGCCGTTTTTTTGTTTAGAGTAGGTTTTTCAAGATGGGAAGGAGCTTCATCGCCATTCGGTAGTGACCGAGGTCAGTGGGGTGACAGCCGTCTACCGTACAAAGGTCCCAATCCTCTTCGCCGAAGAGGTCGTATCCGTCGATGTAGTAGACGTTTTTGTCGCCGCGCGCAAGAGCGTTTTGATAGGTTGCGCGTACCACCTCACGACGGGAATCCATCCCCGTGTCAATACGGACGTTGGGGGCGGACATAAAGATTACGGGCACCTCGGGGTGCTTTTCGCGGAAGCGAAGGAAGAAGGGCTCGTGCGTTGCGAGCAGCTCGGCGCGATTGGGGGCATTGTGGTCATAGTCCATCACAAAGATATCGGGGTTTAGCGTTGCGATATAGTCGCACATTACCGTTTCTCCCTTGGCGTTGCCCGAAAAGCCCAGGTTGATCACGTCAAAATCCATCTTGTTCGCAAGGATATTCGGGTACGCCATACCCGAACGCGAAACGCAACCGCCTTGGGTGATAGACGAGCCGTAAAAGACAACGCGCTTTTTTTCCTTGGCGCCCGCAATGGGACGGAAGGTGGCGCCCTGCTTTAAGCCAAGGCGAAGCTCGTTGACCGAGTGATACAGCGGAAAATGGATGGTGACCTCGCGCTCTCCCTCGCCGGGCAGATCTCTTAAGGAATCATAGCCGTCGCGCGGCAGAGGAATGGGGGGCACAAAGTTTTGCACGTAGATGCCGTTCATATACATATCAAAGCCCCATTTTCCCGTCGGCGCCATATGCGACGATTGCGCGGTGGGGGGCATTTGGACCGAGATGGCGACGTAGGGCGAATCGGTCACGAAGCGGAGTCTTCCGCCCGCAGTGTGGGTGTGAAGGAGATGGACACCCTCGCTCGTTGCGCGTGCAACATCCTCGGGCATACGGCGGTAACAGCCATCCTTGTAAAACACGCCGTAAAGGCAGAAGGGATTTTCCTTGACGTCGTAAAAAACGATGTCGTCCTGCTTTAGGTCGGCGTCTACAATGAAATTTTTATCGATTTTGGAAATATCCTGCATAGCTTTTCTCCTTTGGTTAAGTGCAAGGGTCTGCTTTTATGAATTTTTCGGGTCCGACGCCGCAATCGGGGCAACGGTCGGGGGCGGTGTCGCCCGTGTGACGGTAGCCGCAGAAGGTGCAAACGAAGTCTGCGCCCTCGCTCGCTATGGGCGTAACGGAAAGATCGTAAAAGCGGTTGATGTTTTCGCAAGCGTCCAAGCCGATATAATAGCGTTCAAAAAGGTCGGGAAGAAAAACCGACATTTTTCGGTCGTCCGCCGCGATCTCAAGCGTATCGCCGAGGATGTCAACGGTGAGGGTGTGGACCTCATTGGCGGTCACGGGGAAAGCAACGCTCATCATCTTTTTCCAAGTGACGGTGTCGTTTTCATCCGTTGTCATTCGCCAAACGTTAACGCCTTCCTCATAAAGGACGACCTCGTAATACTCGCGATAGCGCCACGCGCCATCCTGATCGGGGGAGAGGTCCTCGGAGATCACAATGAGGGGCGCGCCCCAAGATTCAAAGGAACACCGTGTTTGCACGCGGTGGGCACCCGTGTAGGGCGCTGGGAGCATCAGCGATGCGTTTTCATAGCCCGTTGCAAGGGCGTCGCTTTTTTGGTTGACGATGCAGTCCGCTTCTTCCTTAAAATCGGCGATCTCGTGCCATCGATAGGAGTTGGCGCAAACCATACCACTTTGGCGAAAGCCCTTATCGGCAAAAGAAATCTTCATCGTGTTTCCTTCCGTTTTCAGAATATCGATTTGTCAACCGCGCCCCGTGCGGCTTCCTTGCCGCAAAGGATCTCTGTAATGATGGGGCGGATCTCGCCGCGCACCGCTTGTACGGGAGAGGCAAGCACGTGCTGTGCGTAAAAGACAGTAATTTCGTTTTTGCGGTCAACAAGCAGATAACAGCCCGCGGCGCCGCCCCAGCCAAAATCGCTGACGGGGCTACCCTCTTTCGGGCAACGCACGCCAAGGCCGTAGCCGTAGTCACCGTACCAAAAAGTTTTTCTTTGCTCCTCGGTTAAAAGGTCTGTTTCCATAAGGTCAAGCGTTTTTTTCGAGAGAAGCTTCTCTGTGCGGAGCGCCTCCAAAAACTTGATGTAATCGTCCACCGTGGAAACACATCCCGCACCGCCCGAGGCGTGTCCCTCTCCGATACGGTAACAGGGGTGCTTGGAGCAGACGATATACTTCCCCTCCTCGACGTTGTAGGTATAATGCGGCACGACCTTATCGTATTCCGCGTAAGGGAGGAGAAAGGTCGAGCGCGTCATTCCGAGTGGCTTGAAAATATACTTTTGACAAAAATCCTCAAAATACATTCCCGAGCAAACCTCAACGAGTGCGGCAAGCACGTCGTGTGCGAGGCTGTATTGCCAGCTTGTGGAAGGCTCGTAAACAAGCGGGTCCTTGGCAAGATAACGGGCAAAATCACGCGTATTGCAAACGCCGCCCGTTTCCTCGCGGCACGCTCTGAGTGCAGGCGTCCAAAGGGCGTAGGAAAAGCCCGCCGTCATTCGAAAGAGATCGAGAACGGTGATGGGGTTTTCCGCCTTTTTGACGGTGCCGTCTTGCTCCTTTACCGTCATTTCGGCGTATTCGGGCAAATAGAGAGATAACGCATCTGTGAGCGCAAACGCGCCCTTTTCGTAAAGCATCAGTGCCGCCGTACAGGTGATGACCTTGGAGCAGGAATAAATATTGATCAGCTCATTCCCCGTAGCGGGCTCCTTGCCCTCAAGATCAAGCGTACCCGCATAGCGTCGATAGACGCACTCTCCCTTATGGTATACGACGCAATCGTTCCACGGGATCCCCATTTTGAGGAAAGAGTCTAGCTTTTTATCGAGTTTTGTAAACATTTCTTAACAATCAAAGAAGTGTGCTTCCACAGCGGCACAGATGTAGTGATATACGGGCAGATGCAGCTCCTGCACCTTAAAGGTTTCGCACTCGGGGACGGCGACGGTGATGTCTGCCATCTCGCGCAGGCGACCGCCCTTGGCACCCGTCATTCCCACGACCGTCATACCGAGCGATTTGGCGACGGCAACGGCGGCGGCAACGTTTTTGGCGTTGCCCGAGGTAGAAAGTGCGATCAAAACGTCGCCCGCCTTGCCAAGTCCCAAAACGGACTGTGCGTAGATAAGCTCGGGATCAACGTCATTGCAAAATGCGGAATTAAGACCCGCAATGTGAGGGAGCGACACGGCGGGAAGTCCTGCTTGGAGCGCGCCGAGAATTTCAGCGTCGGTGGGATAGCGGGCGCTCATCTCTGCCTTTTTCTCGGGGGAGAGGGGTCTTTTCTTAAGAAAGCCCTTCATCAGCTCTCCGACGATGTGGTCACAGTCGGCACAGCTGCCGCCGTTGCCGCAAAGAAGCACCTTGCCCCCTTTTTCATAGCAGGCGATGAGTGCGTCACGCGCCGATGCGATGTCCTTTTCGCAAGCGGCGAGGATGGGATATCTTTCTAAAAGCTCTTTCATCATTTTTCTTTTTCCTTACAAAAGCGCCGTGGCGATGGCGGCGTAGTCGCCGATCTTTTCGCCAAGCTCCGCGGGGACGACCGTGCAGACCGCCGCCGAGGGAGCGAGCGCTTCCCTTTCTATTTGCGTTTTTGCCGCATCCCAAAGGAGATTACGGCTTCTTGCGAAGATGCTGCCGATGACGATGCGCTCGGGATTGAGCATATCAATGATGAGGGAAAGCCCAATGCCGAGATATTCGCCCGAGCGACGGTAGACGGCGAGTGCCGTTTCGTCCCCCGCATCGGCGGCGTCACCCACCGTTTTTGCCGTGACCTCGGCGGGTGCCATTCCCTCTTTAAAATACGAGGGAGCAACGCCGCGCGCGATTGCCTCGCACGCCATCGTATAACCGAGCTGTGCAATGCCGCCGCCCGAGCAAAAGCCCTCGAAGGAGCCTTTTTTGCCAAAGCCGACGGGTCCGTCCTTTGCAAGACGGATGTGTCCGACCTCACCCGCGTTTCCGTTCGTGCCGTCGTAGAGGCGTCCATCAAGGATCAGCCCTGCGCCAAGGCCCGTACCGAAGGTGAGGAAAACCATATTGCGCGTGCCGCGACCCGCACCGAACTTCCATTCGGCAACGGCGCAGGCGTTGGCGTCGTTTTGCAGGTGTGCCTTGACACCGTAATGCGCCTCGATCTGCGAAACGATCGCCACGTGCGTCCAGCCGGGGAGATTGGGGGGACCGAGAATGATGCCCGTGCTTGAATCAAGAGGACCGCCGCAGGAGATGCCGATGGCGTCGGGGCGTCCGTCAAGGATGCCGTCTGCCATTATCATTAACTTCTCGATCATTTCCTCGGGGGATATGCTATGGTCGGTGGGGCATTTTTCTTTTTTCAAGAGGGTGACCTCTTCTCCGTCCCAATTTGCGGTGACGACGGCACATTTCGTGCCGCCGATATCAAATCCCAAAAGATACATATGCTACCTCAAAGATCGTATTTCTTGATCCAACCCTTGTATTCCTCGAGCGAGAAGGGGGGATAGCCGCAAAGATAGTGGTTGAAGCCCTTTTCTCCGTTTACTTCCCACGCAATGAGAAGCAGCTTCTTTTCGGAATAGTAGATGGGGAGCTGTGCGATGACGTTCGAGCCGTTCTTGACCGACTTGAAGGAGCCCTCCGCGATGACCTTGCCCGTCGATTCGTCCGTTACCTTGTAGGTACCCTCGTACTCGTTAAGGGTATCGTTGCAGGCGTAGAGGGGCAAATTCCAGTTAGAAAGCTCTCCGCAGGCGAGAATGAAGGGCGCTTGCGAGCGCTTGATGTAGCCGTAGGCGAGCTTCTTCGTGAAGTAGTAGTCGACAACGGCGTCCGAGGTCTGAGGCCAACCGTCAAGCAGGTTCCACCAGATGATACCCGTGGTCTTGGGGCGGTTGACACGCATACGCTCGATAAAGAACTTCTTTGCTTCGGCTTGCGAGATCTGCGATGCGATGACGAAGCTCTCCGCGTCGGTGGGGACCTCACCGAAGAGCTGCTTTACCTGCTCTTCCATCAAAAGCATACGCGAGGGGTTGCCCGTCTGGTCGCTGGAGTGAAGGATCCACTCGTCGTTGTCCCTCGAGTAGGGCCATACCTTTTCGGGGCTGGTGAACTTCTTGATGGACTCGATCGAGGGGCAACCGTGATAGCCCGTTTCACTGATAAAACGAGCGAGGTTGTTGGCATAGAAATCGCTCTTATGATAGTCGCGGGGACCCCAAAGGTGGTCTTCAACCAGCGTCGTGCCGTGGATCTGCGAGGTCATACCGAGATTGTACATCTCGGTGGTGATGACGGGGGACGAGGGGAGATAGGGTCTGTTCCAGTCGTTCTGACGGACGACGTGGGGGAGAAGCTCACGCGTGATCTCGTTTTCATCGGGATTCCAGTGGTAAGCGGAGCCCGAGTCGACCTCGTTGTCGCCCGACCAAACGATGATGGACGGGTGTCCGCGGAGCTTGCGGATGACTGCCGCCGCTTCCTCGGCGATGAGCTTCTTAAAGCGGTCGTCCTCGGGGTACGAGGCGCACGCCATTGCGAAGTCCTGCCATACCATAATACCGTTTCGGTCGCAGAAGTCGAAAAACTTGTGGTCCTCGTAGACGTTACCGCCCCAGCAACGGACGATATTACAGCCGATGTCCTTCACGAGGGCGAGGGCTTCGTCGTATCTCTCGGCGTCACGCGAGTGGAAGGCGTCCAGGGGTACCCAGTTGGTGCCCTTGCACATCACTTCAACGCCGTTGATGAGGAAGCGGAACTTGCCTTCCTTGCCGCCCACGGGGTCTTCTCTTTCAAAGCGCACGTCGCGGATACCAAAGGTCATTGCCTTCTCGTGCACGAGCTCGCCGTGTCTAAAGATCCTTGCCGTACCCTCATAGACGTTGGGCTCGCCATAGCCTACGGGGAACCACAGCTTGCGGTTGGGGATGGGGAGAGAACGGCAAGCGCCCACGCGCTTTGTGACGGGGAAGCGCTTGGTAAAGGCGCTATCTTCACCCGACGAGAAGGAAAGCTCGATCTCAACGCCGTCGAAATCGAGAGAATCGCTCTCAAGCATATAGTAAAACTCGTGAAGATCGTAGCTCCGGCGCCCAACGCTAAAGTAGAAGAAATGCTCGGAGAAATAGATATCGTCACGCACCTCAAGTCTTACCTCACGCCAAAGGCCTGCAGTGATGCAACGGCACATAATATCCCAGCCGCCGCTGTGGGGGGCTTTGCGGATATGGCGAAGCTCGTACTTACCGCCGAAGATGAGCTGACGGAGCGCGTAATTTTGTCTTTGACCGTAGAGAACGGCAGAGCGCAGGTGTACGGTGAGGGTGTTTTCCCCGTCGACAAGATAATCGTCTACGCGGAACTCGTGCGCGATGTACATATTTTCGCTTTCGCCGATCTTTTTGCCGTTGAGGTAATATTCGGCGATGCAGTCTACGCCCTCAAATACGAGGTAAACGTTCTTTCGTTTTTCGGGGGCATCAAAGGTTCTTTCATACCACCATTCGTAATCCTCAAACTTTTCGGTTTCAAGGATGTTTTTGCCCATATAAAGATCCTCGGGAAGATAGCCCGCACGCGAAAGGTCGAGCTGAACGCAGCCGGGGACGGTGGCTTCGAGGCTAAGCGGTCTTTTGTCTGCCGCTTCCTCGCGCTGTCCGCGCAGACTCCAAGTGCCGTTTAAAGAGATCGTTTGCATAGAGTTAAACCCCTTTTCTTTTATGTTTTATTTAAAAGATTTCTCTCTTAGTTTTATTGTATCAGTTTATGCGCTTAAAATCAAGCAAAATCTATAAAAAAACATTCATTTTTTTAGGATTTTGTTGACAAAACCGTGGTTTTCGGTTATAATAGGCGAGAACACACGAGTTGGGGGAGAAACCAATGCCGCAAACGGAGAATTTCCCGCGCTTAAGCGCCAAGGACTATTTGAGGGATGACAAAGAGGTTCGCGTAAACACCCGACGTGTCAAGGACCGCTTTCTTCTTCATTGCCACGATTTTTTTGAGGTCGAGATCATTCTTGAGGGACAGGGCACCCACATCCTAAACGGAAAGGAATACCCCCTCTCGGCGGGAAGCGCGTATCTCGTCAAGCCTACCGACATTCACGAGATCATTGCAGTGGGCGAGCTTGCCATTTGCAACATCGTTTTTAAGGAGAGTCTTCTCAGCGACACGATGACGCTTGCCCTGCTTCACCTCGATTCGCAAAATCTTTTATCCCTAGCACCCAAGGATTTTGAGTCTATGGTGATCGCGGCAAGACTGCTTGAGAACGAGTGCGAAACGGGAAGCGTTTATCAAAAACAAATCCTTGAGTATTTGCTTCACTTTTTCACCGAGGACACTTTACCGCACCAAAAAACGGAGCAGCTCTCGGGCATCAAGCGCGCACTTCTCTACCTTGAGGTGCATTTTAAGGAGCGCATCGATCTTGCGACGCTTGCCAAAGAAGCGGGCTTTCACCCGATGTATTTCAGCTCCATTTTCAAAAAGGCGACGGGCGAATCCTACGTACAAAGGCTCAATCATTTGCGCCTTGAATATGCCGCGTCGCTTCTCTCCAACAATTATTCGGTGTCCTACGCCTGCTTTGAATCGGGCTTCGGCTCGTTTTCAAACTTCTTTACCGCCTTCAAAAAGAAATACGGCATCAGCCCCAAGGAATATGCAAAAGCAAAGCAACGAAAAAAGTAAAAAAAGAAAACCGTGTCACCACGGTTTTCTTTTTTCTTAAGCCCTGTCAAAAACGCGGACGTAGTCCACGATAAAGGCGTCATCCACGAAAGCACCGTCTACGCGAAGCGGCGCGTTTGTGCGGTGTCCCATCACCTCTGTGGTGAGCAGGATAAACTCGGGCACGCGCGACACCGTTTCCGTGGCGCGGCTGATCTCGACGCCGTTGTGGTAGAACACGTAGCCGCCCTCGTCCCACAAAAGTCCGAAGCGGTGCCACCCGTCCTCCCCGTCGCCGACGGGAATGGCGTGTCTTCTTCCTTCCTCACGGAACTGGGCGCCATAGCCGCCCATAATGTTGCCGCAGGTGTAGAAGCCGTTGTCGGGATGCTCCATAATGTCGACCTCAATGCCGCAATAGGCGGGGTCGTAGCACGCGCCGATGCTGGGAGATTGAAGCCAAAAGGCACTCCACATCTCGCGGGGAAATTTTTGGAGCTTACAGCGGCACTCGTAGTATCCGTACAGGTGAGAAAACTTCATCGGCTTGAGCTCGCCGAGGCGCCAAATGTCGTTTGTTTGAGCAAAGCCGCCCGAAATGCCGATCTTTTGCTTCTTTACGAGAACGTCAAAGGAGTTTTCGCCCGTTTGAAGCTGAGGGGATACGTAAACGCCGTCCTTTTCAATGCGATGGAGCTCTACGCATCCGTCGCGCACGACAACACCCCCGTCGGTGTAACCATCAAAGGGCTCACCCCAAAAGTTTAGGCGAAAGTCCCATTTGCTTCTGTCAAGCGTGTCGCCGTCGAACTCATCCGACCACGCGAGCGTCCACTTGCCATCGGGTAAGAGGCTGTGTTCGTGACCTTCTACATCAAAACGATTCATAGCCTAAATTAGCAAACGCTCCCTTTCTTTGCGCTTTCGCACATTCTTTCCACGAGCTTCACCGTCATAGCGGCGCTCTCGGGAGGGTTCTTATCGTTGACGGTCTTACCCGTGATCACATCGACGAAATAGCCGATTTCTCTTGCGAAGGGCGCGGTTTGATCGAGTTCGACCGCGATCGCCTCGCCGCCGTCCTTGGGATATACGGTAACGGCGGTGAGATTGACAACGACGGTCGCCTTTTCAAAGCCAAAGTGCGCGATGGCGGTAAAGGGAACGTTCGTTTGCGTCCAGTCGCCGACGGCAGTTACGGGCATATCACCATAAATGAAGGTGGTATGTACGACGTCGTTTACACAGATAGAGGTGGACGTGCGGCAGAACACCGCCTCAGGCTCACCGAAGAGGTGACGCACCATATCTACGTCGTGCACGTGAAGGTCAAGGATGCAACCGCCCGAACGGGTAGGATCCATAAACCAGTTGTCCCAACCCCAAGTGGGGGGCGTGGAAAGACGGCTGAAATGTGCGTTTAAGATCTTGCCGTAACGACCGTCCGCGATCGCTTCCTTCACGAAATCAAAGGCGGGATAGAAGCGAAGGACCTGACCAATCATCAGGCTTTTACCGCACTCCTTGGCGACAGCGATCATCTCCTCGCAATCTGCGGAAGAAAGGCTCATCGGCTTCTCACAGAGAACGTTATAGCCGCGACGAAGCATTTGCACGGTCAATTCCTTATGCTTGTAGGTGGGCGCGCAGATGTCGATATAATCGATCTTTTCCTTTGCGAGCATCTCCTCAAGATCGGTATAGAAATTGACGCCGCCCTTGGCAGTGTCCGAGCCGCTTGCGATATTGAGCGCAACCGTCTTTTGGGCAGCCTCGGGATTGATGTCGTAGGCGCAGGCAAGGCGGACCTTTCCCTGTGCTTCAAGGGCTTCATAGCCCTGCTTGTGTGCTTGAGCGATACCGCCAAAGCCGATAATAGCAGCGTTTAACATTGTTTTTCTCCTTATCTCAAGATGCTTTTCAAGAGCGCTACGGTTTCCATAATATCCTTGGTCTGCTGGTCGCCCGAAATTTCACGCTCGATGATGAAGTTACCCTCGTATCCAACCGCCTTTAAGCGCTTGATGACCTCGGGAAGATTTGCCATACCCTCGCCGACCTTGACCTCTTTACCCAGCTCCTTGCCGCAGGTGGGGTAATGACCGTCCTTGATGTGGGTATCCATTACGTATTTGCCGAACACGGTGATGGCGTCGGCAGAGTTTGCCTTGCCGTAGAGGATGAGGTTTGCTGTGTCCATATTGATGCCGACGTTGTCAAGCCCGATTTCCTCGATAAAGCGAAGCAGGGTGACGGGGGTTTCCTGTCCCGTTTCAAAGAGGAAGTTGAGCCCCATACTTCTAAATGCCGCCGCAAGATAGCGGAGCGTGGCAAGCACGTCGGTGTAGTTGGGGTCGTTCATACTCTCGGGAAGGAAGCCTGCGTGGGTCGCAACACGCTCAACGCCCAGCTTTTTGGCGAACTCTGCGCCCTTAAGCAAATCCTGCACGCGCTGTGCGCGGTATGCTGCGGGAACGATGCCGAGCGTCGAGGGACCTGCGGTGAAGTTCCACTCTTGGGGACCCGTCCAGCCTGCCCACAGGGTGGAGATCTCGATATCATACTTCTCTGCCGCGGACTTGATCTTTTCTGCCCACTCGTCGGTATATACGCTCATATCCCATACGGTGACCTGGCAGCATTCGCACCCTACGTCGTGCAGTCTTTTCATTTGCTCGAAAACGTCGGTGTGGCTGTAGACCAAAATAAGTGCGCCGATTTTATTCATTTGTGTTTCTCCCTTTTCAGTAAAAAATTGTCATTTTTTCCTTGACAATTCCATTGTATCACGCTATAATCATCTTGTCAATAGCACTTTCTTGCGATTTGCACAATGTTTTTGCAATGTTGGGAGGAAACCGTGTGAGCAAGTACGAAAAACACAATTTAAGCCTGCAAGCCCTTCCCTTTATTTTTATGGAAACGGTGGAAAAACGGGGCTCCTTACACTTCGCGCCCTCAAATTGGCACGAGAATATTGAACTGCTTTGCATCCTTGGAGGAAGCGGCTCTGTGTCAAGCAACGGACACATTCTCTCCGTTGCGGGCGGGGATATCGTGGTGCTAAACCACAACCATTTGCACGCTGTTGCCTCGGCGAGCGACGGCATCCGTTACCGCTATTTGATCGTGGACCATACCTTTTGCGTGGAGAACGGCTTTGATACTAACCGCATTTTCTTTCAAATGCAGATCAAAGACGAGCGGCTTTTCCGTCTTTTTGAGGAGCTGTATCTTGCTTACGAGGCATCCGAAAGAGAAAGCTACCGCACGCTTGACATTCGCACGATCGTTCTTTCGATGATGCGTATTCTTTGTCACGATTACAGCACGGAAGCGGCAAACGATGAGGACAAGGGCGGCTCTCTTTACATCAAGCGGGCGATCGAGTACATTTCCGCTTCCTACGCCAAGGATTTTTCTTTAGAGGACGTCGCGGATTTCGTGGGGGTCAGCAAGTATTACCTCTCGCGCGAGTTTAACCGATACGTGGGACACACCTTCGTTTCCTATGTAAATTACGTGCGGTGCAGGAAGGCGAAAAAACTTTTGGCGACGGAAGAGTTCAGCATTTCGGAGATCGCTTCTCTTTGCGGCTTCCGCAGCAGTTCTTATTTTGCAAAGAGCTTTGAAAAGCACGTGGGAATGCTTCCTGGGGCGTACCGCGCAAGCAAGACTGCCCCAAAGGAATAAAGAAAAAGGCAATATCAGGCCGTTTTGGGCGAGATATTGCCTGCTTTTATTTTTAGTTCATTTGGTTTAGCATATTCTCGATAAAAATGCCGTAGCCTTGGGTCGGGTCGCCGATCATCACGTGGGTAACGGCACCGATGAGCTTGCCGTTTTGGATGATGGGGGAGCCACTCATTCCCTGCACGATGCCGCCCGTTTTTTCGAGAAGCCGCGGGTCCGTCACCTTGACGGTAAAGGACTTGTTGGGGCTTTTGGCGTGTACCTCGATAATCTCGATCTCGTAGTCTGCGGGGGCTTTGCCGTCGAGCATCGTGCGGAGCGTTGCCTTGCCTACCTTGACCGAGGACGCAGGGGCGATGGGAATTGCGCCCTCTTTGGGGGGATCGGCGAGAACGCCGAACACGCCGCACTCGGTATTCTTAAGCAGGGCGCCCGTTTTTCCCGTTTTGAGATAGCCCTTTAATTCGCCCGGCTTTCCGCGACTGCCCGTAACGATGTCGGTGATCACGGCGTCGGTGACGACGCCGCGGTTGAGCGAAAGAAGCGTGCCGCGCTCTGCGTCGCAGATGCCGTGTCCGAGCGCGCCGAATTCTCCCGTTTCGGGATAAACAAAGCTGACGGTACCGATGCCCGTTGCACTGTCCTTGACCCACATTCCCGTTTTGTATTTTCCGTCCGTTTCGTCGTAGACGGGGGTCAAAACGGCACTTTTTTCCTCTTTGCCGCGACGGTAGCGAATGCGAAGCGGTGTGCCGTCGCTGTTCTCTATCACCGTTTTGAGGTCGGTGACCGTTTTGATGGGACTGTCGTTGACGCTTAAGATGAGATCCTTGACCGCAAGTCCCGCAAGGGAGGCGGGGCATACGCCCGTTTTGCCGTTTTCCACCTCGGCAAGCCCGACGACGCAAACCCCTTCTCCGTAAAGGCGAACGCCAAAGGTCCTGCCTGACGGGATGAGGCAAAGATTATTATAATTTTTAACTTCAACCTTTTTTAACGATACGATACCGAAAAGACGCGCATTGACGAATGACGTGTCCGCTTCGCCCGATGCCGCCGCTTCTTCTGCGTCCACCCAAGAGATGCAGGGGTAGGATGGCATTTCGTCGCGGCTTGTGACGCTGATCCTTTCGGGCAAGATATAGCTGTAAAGTCCCGCGCAAAGAAGAAACAAAAGAAGCACGCTCCAGAGAAAGCCTGCGGTGATCCGCGCAATATTTTTGCCCATAATTCTCTCTCACCCTCGAAATTCATACTGTCTTTAATGTGTGCCGACGCTCCCGTTTTATAACAGTATACGCGCTTCCTTTTTTTACTGAACCCATCCGTTTTTTTGAAAAGCGGCGCGCCGCGCCGAGCGACTTTCGCGTTTTCTCTTGACAAGAAAGCCTTTTCCGTATAAAATAATGATGTAGAAAAAGAAAGGAGTGCTTTTGCACGCTCAAATCAATGATCGGTT
Organism: Eubacteriales bacterium; assembly: GCA_045602305.1. Taxonomy (GTDB): domain Bacteria; phylum Bacillota; class Clostridia; order Oscillospirales; family CAG-272; genus UBA1740. The sequence continues at coordinate 15,982 of JAZSBJ010000154.1, forward strand.
TTATCGTTGCTACCGCGCTTTCCGCCATTCTCCTTTTCTTGGCGGTTTTGCTTGCCGTACGCATTGCAAGACAGCCTTATCGCAGCTCCCGCCTCGTCACCCCCTCTCGCGTTCTTGCCGTGGGTGTCTTTTTTGCAGGCTGGACGCTCTATTTTCCCCATTATTTTATGGAGTTCGCGGGACAGTCGATCTTTGCAAGAATTTGGGAAACCTTTTGGGTATCTGCCCACCACACCATCCGCCTTTTCGTCATCGACACGGGCTTTGAGGAGATCTTCTTCTCTGCGGTGGCGCAAAACGTCACGGCGTACGCCGTTTTAGGTACCATCCTTTTCATCGCCGCGCCCATTATGACTGCCGGCGTGATCCTCTCCTTTTTCCGCAACTTCGTTTCCTACGTGAATTGCTTTGCTCACAGAAGAAGCGACGCGTACATCTTCACCGAGCTTAACAAAAAATCGCTCGCGCTGGCGACCGACCTTGCCAAGGCGCATAAGAACGCCGTTTTGATCTTTACCGACGTGTTTGGCGACGCTGAGGAAGACGGCTACGAGCTTTGCGAGCGCGCCAAGGAGCTTGGTGCCGTTTGCTTCCGCAAGGACGTGACGTCCTTGAACCTGAGCTTTTTCTCCAAAACGAGCCACCTTTACTTTTTCGCCATCAGCGAAACGGAAACGGAAAACGTCGCGCAGGCGTTTGCCATTGCAAGCCCCGACGGTCCGTATGCCGCGCGTGAGAACGTGCTTCTCTACGTTTTCTCCACCGACGTGGAAAGCGAGCTTTTGCTCTCCAATCTCCCCGAAACCAAGATCCGCTTGCGCCGCGTGGACGACATTCGCTCTCTCGTGCTTCGCAATCTTTACGATTCGGGTGAAAAGCTGTTTTTGGGCGCACTGCCCGAGGAAGACGGGCAAAAGTGCATCAACGCCGTCGTTATCGGTACGGGCGGTCACGGACGTGAGATGATTAAGACGCTCGTTTGGTTCTGCCAGATGGAAGGCTACCGCATTCAAATCCACGCTTTTGATATTGACGAGAACGCCGAGGACCGCTTTGCCCTGCTCGCACCCGAGCTGATGTCCCCTCGCAACAACGGCGTTTACATCAAGGGAGAAGCCCAGTATAAGATCGTGTTCCATTCGGGCATTTCGGTAAACGACGCGCGCTTCACGCGTGCGCTTGACGAGGCGGGCACGCCCACCTACATTTTTATTTCGATGGGCGAGGATGCGCGCAACGTGCGCACCGCCGTGTTTCTCCGTCAATACTTCCGTCAAAAGCATATGCCCGACCCCGTGATCCAAGCCATCGTGTACGACACGGGAAACAAGGATATCTTGAACGGAGCGACCAACTGGAAGGGTAAGCCCTACGGCATTGAGTTTATCGGGGACCTCGAGGAGATGTACTCCGAGCGCGTGATCCTGCGTCAAGATTTAGAAAACGAGGCGCTCATCACTCACAAGGGCTACGGCGGAAGCGAAGAGGACTTTTACCGCTTTGAGTATAACTACCGTTCCTCGATGGCGTCTGCCTTACACCGCCATTTGCGCCGCAAGCTGAACATTGCAAACTTTGAAAAGCCCGCCGAGGAGCTGACCGTAGAAGAAAGAGATCTTCTCGAGCGCATCGAGCATAACCGTTGGAACGCATATATGCGCTCCGAGGGATACGTGTACAGCGGCGATAAGGACGCATCCACGCGTGACGATCTTGCCAAGATGCACCACAATCTCATTCCCTTTGACGAGCTTTCGGAAGAGGATAAGCGCAAGGATAGTATCGTCGGTGCCAGCAAATAATATTAAAAAAGCCCTTGGGCAGAAACGGATAACGATATGAAGTTAAATTACAAAAAGACCATATTCGTTGGCTTTGCCTTTTTCCTCATATGCACTTTTTGGCAAGCCTACGACACCCTCGTTCCCAAGATCCTGACCGATAAGTTCGGTATGCCGCAGACGGTTTCGGGCATCGTGATGGCGCTTGACAACATTCTCGCGCTCTTCCTGCTTCCCTTTTTCGGGGCGCTCTCCGACCGTCACCGCGGACGCCACGGAAAGCGGACGCCCTTCATCGTCATCGGTACGGTGATCGCCGCCATTCTTCTTATGACGCTTTCCTTTGCCGACAACGCACAGCTCAAAAACATTGAGGCGGTATCCAAGGTGGACGACCCCGAGGCACTCGCTCTGCTCTACGAGGAGTCGGACGAGCTTGACGTGCTTTTTGAGGAAAAGACCGTCAAGGAGATCTTTAGCAAGGAAGCGTTTACCGCCATTCGCTCGGACGATGAAACGGGAAATTACAACAAATACGTCGTTCCCTTAAGACAAAGCTATGCCGCGTCTAAGACGGCGGCGTCCCCCGCACCCTTTATTCTGTTCGCCGTTATTTTGCTCTTTACACTCGTCGCGATGGGCACATTCCGTTCGCCCGCCGTCGCCCTGATGCCTGACGTGACACCGCGTCCGCTTCGCTCCAAGGCAAACGCCATCATCAACCTGATGGGTGCCTTTGGCGGCATCCTCATTTTGGGGCTGGGCATCGTGTTCGGCACGGGCAAGCCCGTAAACGCGCTGATGTCCTACACCACCTTCTTCGGCATCGTTGCCGCAATTATGACCGCTTCGCTCGTCATCTTCCTCTTTAAGGTAAAGGAGCCGAAGCTCGTTCTTGAAATGCAAGAGGAGAGCCGCGCGTTCGGCATCGTGGAGGACGAGCCCGAGGACGGTGAGGGAGCATCCGAGGGCGGCAAGCTCTCGCGCGATAAGCTCGTTTCGCTTTTGCTTATTCTCGCTTCCGTCGTGCTTTGGTTTATGGGCTACAACGCCGTAACGAGCAAGTACTCGGTCTATGCGGGCAGCGTTTTGAATTTGGACTACAATGCAACGCTCATCATCGCACAAGCCGCCGCCATCATTTCCTACGTGCCGATTGGCTTTATTTCCTCTCGCTTTGGAAGAAAGAAGACCATTCTCGCAGGCATTTTGATGCTCGGCACCGCCTTTTTCGCCGCTTCCTTTATGCGTGCGGGCAGTCCGTCCCTTGTGATGAACATTCTCTTTGCGCTCGCGGGTATCGGCTGGGCAACCATCAGCGTAAACTCCTATCCGATGGTGGTGGAGCTTGCGTCGGGCGGCAACGTCGGAAAGTATACGGGCTTCTATTACACCGCTTCTATGGCGGCACAGACCGCAACCCCCGTCCTTTCGGGTCTTTTGATGGACACAAAGGGAATGGAAACCCTCTTCCCCTACGCGACGGTGTTCCTCGCGCTTGCGGCAGTTACGATGCTTTTCGTGCGCCACGGCGAAAGCAAGACTGTCGATAAGAAAAAAGCCTAAAATAAAATTTCAAGAGAGCCCTTTGCGGCTCTCTTTTTTGTCGGGATAAAAGCAAAATAACCGATATTTATATAATTTTTTTCATATTTTTGGGCAAAAAGACGAAAAAAATTGAAAAACCTCTTTACAAAAGGCAAAAAATCTGCTAAACTATAAGAAAGGAAGATTTGAGAGGAGAACGCCGTGATCTGGAAGACCCTTGATATTCGACACTACTCCACAGCCGAATATATGGCGGATTATCACAATCTTGACGACACAAAGCGCGCACGCGTTGAGCGCACCCGTCAAAGGAAGGACCGCTTGCGTACTGTGGCGGCGGACGGGCTTGCGCGCCGAATGCTTGCAGAGGCGCTTGGCGTTCCCCCCGAGGGAGTGCATTTTGTCTACGCCGAAAACGGGAAGCCGTCCGTGGCGGGCGGCGGGTATGAGTTTAGCATCACCCACTCGGACGATATCGTTGCTGTTGCCATCCACGAGGGGCCTGTGGGGATCGACATTGAGCATATCCGCGAGGTTTCTCCCCGCCTTGCCAAAAAGTATTTTTGCGAGGACGAGAACTTTTACGTGTTCGGACACGAGCCAAAGGATGTGGACTTTGAGCATATGGCAAGCACCGATATCCGTATGCGCTTTTTTGAAATTTGGACGGCGAAGGAAGCCTATCTCAAGCGCATCGGCGAGGGGCTTTCGCATTTACGCACCGTCAATACCACGCGCTACCCCTTTGAAAGGCATCTCATCGACAACGAGTATCTCCTTACCATCTATTATTGACAAAATCCACCGAAACCGCAATTTCTTTGAAATTGCGGTTCTTTTTTTGATGAAAAGGGCGATTTCGCTTGACAGAACGGGATTAAAATGGTATGATGGTTACAAGGGTCACCCCCTCACCTTTTTTCCCAAAAGCGCCGCCCTACGGCGCAAAAAAAGCGAAAGCGAACAATTTGAAAGAGAGGCAACGAATATGAAAGAACAATGGTTCAAAAAGAGCTGTTACCGCAATCTCGTTGATATGCACATCAACAACGGTGACGACCGTCTGCTTGCGAGCTTTGACGCTGACCGCTACGCCGAGAATATGGCGGTGGCGGGCTTTGATACGTCCTACATCTACGCGTCCAACTGCCTCGGACTTTGCCTGTTTCCCAGCAAGACGGGATACCGCCACAAGATCACCGAAACGCGTGATATTTTCGGCGAAACGGTGGAAGCGTGCCGTCGCCGCGGCATCCGCCCCGTCGGATATCTCAACAACTGGACCTCGACCTGCTCGGATATGCATCCCGACTGGCGCGTGGTTAACCTAAACGGCAAGGGATACCGCGACAACGCGGGACATTACGGCAGATACGGCATTTGCTGTCCCAACTCTCCCTACCGCGACTATTTTCTTTCCCTTGTGACCGAGCTTTGCTCCACCTACCCCATCGAAGGACTTTGGGTGGATATGGTGGGCTTTTGGAATATGGCTTGCTATTGCGACCACTGCAAAGCCAAGTATAAGAAGCTGACGGGCAAGGACATTCCCACGAAGGTGGATTGGACCTCTCCCGATTGGGTGAGATACGTTCGCTTTAAGGAAAAAACGCTTGCCGATTACGCCAAGGCGATCAACGACACGGCGAAGGCGGCAAAGCCCGACATTACCGTCAGCATTCAGTGTGCTTCTTGGCGCACGGGTCACCACATCGGCATCACCAACGATTTTCTTGCCGCAATGGACTACGTGGCGGGCGACTTCTATACGGGCGTGCGCGACGCGGCAGTCGACTGCAAATTCTTGCGCGGCGTGACCAAGAACGCACCCTTTGAGTATATGGTATCCCGTTGTCCCACGCTGACGCTTCACACGGTCAGCAAGCCCTTTTCGTTCTTGCGCGCGCAGGCGTATTCCGCCTTTTTGCACGGCGGTGCGCTCCTCTTTATCGACGCCATCGACCCTGAGGGCACCTTAAACCCCGAGGTGTATCGCACCTTTGGCAAGGTGAAGGAAGACCTGCTTCCCTTCTGGGAGCATCCCTCTTGCCTTGTGGGCGATTATCTCTCGGACATTGCCGTTTACGTCAACTATCCCTCCGCCTTCCCCCCCGCGCAGAACGGCAAGGACATCTTGAACGCCTACCCCGACGCAACGGTGTTCCACCGCTTGAGCGCCATCAACGACGCCTTGGGTATGCGCCAAGAACAGTACGACATCATTACCCCCGCACGCCTTGGCGACCTTTCTCGCTACGGTGCGATCGTTCTCTCCGAGATCTTCGTGCTTAGCGAAGAGGAAAAGGAAGCCTTCCGCACCTATGTCAAGGAAGGCGGACGCCTCTATGTCAGCGGAAAGACGGGACTTTATAACGAGCTGTTTGATACGCCCGACGCAAAGACGCTGCTCCGCAAGAACTTCTCGCTCAGCGAGGTGCTTGGCGTTTGCTATGAGGGCGAGGATCTGCCCTTTGATTCCTGCTACATTCAAGGCTCGGAAAGCTCGGGACTCTTTAGCACAAGCCATCTCACCCACCCCCTCGGCACCAAGGCGGCTTCTACTCCCAAGGTGCGCGCAAGACGAGGCACCGAGGTGCTAGCGACGGCAACGCTTCCCTATTCGAGCAACTCCGACAACCGCAACTACGTGAGTGCCATCAGCGACCCGCCGTGGACCAAGACGGACTCCCCCGTTTTGACGACGCACAAATACGGCAAGGGCGTTTGCGTGTACAGCTCTCTGCTTCTTGAGGGCAACAAGAACGACGAGGTGCGCGAGTTCTGGCTCGACATCATCGACACGCTTCTCGGCAAGCGCCGCCACATTAAGATCGAGGCGCCGCGCTGTATAGAGGTTTCGGTCAAGGAAACCGAAAACGAGGTATACCTTTCGGTTATGAACGCTCTCTATAACGAAACGGGGGCTTCGGCGGGCGCTGTGAAGATCCGCCTTACGGACATCGGTCCGCTTTCGGGCGAGGCTTCGGTATTCCCCTCGGGCAAGGCTTTGGTGAGAAAGAACAAGACGGGCGTTTCGCTTACCCTTTCTTCTCTCCCCGAATTTGCCGTGATCACCCTAAAAAAATAATTTAAATCCATCGCGCAAGGAATTTTTATGAAGGAAGAAAAAACACCCGCAGGGGAGATCCGCTTACGCTCTCCCCTGCTCAAAAAGCTAGACAACTTTTTTTACCACTACAAGTGGCATACCGTTATCGCACTCGTGCTTGCGGTCGCCGTCCTCGTATGTCTGTTGCAGACCTGCTCGAAAGAGGAGTTTGACGTCGAGGTAATGTATGCGGGACCCAAGAACCTCAACGAAAAGCAAGCGGTTCTTGACATTCAAAACGCCTTCTCGCAGGTCGCCCTTGACCAAAACGAGGACGGAAAGACGGTCACGCGGCTCGTTGCCTATTGGGTGGACGAGAGATTTTACGAGGGGGACGCAGAGGACCTAGAGGGGGCAGACGTTGCATATTTTGCAAACAACTCCCTTAACAACGAAAAGGCGTACCACGACGAGATCGCCGCGGGAAATCTCTCCATCTGCCTCGTTTCTCCTTATCTCTTTTATCAGGTGCATAAGGAAGGCGGCTTTATGCGGATCGACGAGCTGTGTCCTGAGCTTGACGAATCGGTCTTTCGTGTCGGAGAGGACGGGAGCGTCAACCATTACGCCGTCGTTCTATCCAAAACGGCGTTTGGAAAGCAGGCGGGGCTCTCTTCTCTGCCCGAGGACACCATTCTTTGCATCCGCAAGCCTGCGTATCACCTGCTCAACGCATCGCGCCTTGAAAAGCAACACGAAAACTCGGTGAAGGTCTTTTTGAACGCGCTTCTTTTTGAGGGCACGCCGTGAAAAGACATCTAACGCATCTTCTTTCCTTCCTTCTTTGTCTAATTCTTTGTCTATCGCTTCTCTCCTGTGCGAGCGAGCCGCCCGAAACGGTGAATGGCATTGCCTTTTCGGTGCTTGGCAATCCCGCGCAAGCCGCTTTTCCCGAGGACGGCGTTGCAAGATGCCCTTGGGATATGATCCTTTACGGGGACACCCTCTACCTCGGTAGCGGCGACTACGACAAAAACGCAGGTCCCGTTCCCGTTTTTTCTTACGACACGAAAAAGGGTGTGTGGCACACGGGCGAGATGCTTCCCGAGGAAGAGATCAACCGTTTTCTTTCCTTGGACGGCACGCTTTCCTTTACGGGGGTAGACCCCAAAGAGGATTGGTCGTTTGGCAATTACTATACGCTGGAGGACGGTGTGTGGGTAAAAAACCGCACGCTTCCCGACGGCATTCATAACTTCGATCTTGTTTCCTACGAGGGAATGCTTTTCGCCGCCCTCGGCGTTGCGGCGGGGAAATATCCCGTCGTTTGCTCCCGTGACGGGGGCGAGCATTTTGAGGAGATCGTCTTTGAAAGGGACGGCGCGCCCGTGGATACGAGCGTGTATCAGACGATACGGACGCACGACCTCATTCTCTTTGAAGACACGCTCTACGCCCTCTTTACCTACGGTGACGGCAAGCTCTCGCACGACCTTTACCGCTATGACGGTGAAAACGGCATTTTCCTATTCGACAACGAATGGGGGAGCAAGCTGACGAGAATCAAATTCAATCATATGCAGATCACCGCCAAGGAGTCTGTGAATGATGCCTTGTATTTGGCAACGGGACGGCTGTACGCGACGACCGATATGCAAGCTCTTACCGACGTAACGCCCGAGGGCGTGCGCCTTGCTTGCGACCTTTATCGGGACGGGAGAGATCTCTATGCGCTGTGCGCGTCCAAGGACGAGGAAAGCGGACGCTTTAAAACCTCAGTCTACAAGCTATGGGATGGGGATACGCCCTTCTTTACCGAGCTTTTTAACTTCCTTTACGACGTCCCGCCCATAAGCCTTGCCGTTTGCGACGACCTCTTTTACATCGGTATGGGAAACACCGTGACCGCAAGCGACAAAAACGGAAACGTGCTTTTGGTAGAATACGATTCCTAAAACAAAAAAACTCCCTTTCGGGAGTTTTTTGTTTTTAAAAAGAGAGGGCGCCGTCGCGCACGCCGACAAAGGAGAGCTTTCCGCGATAGGCATAGGGGTATGCGTTTTCCGTGGGCGTATTCACGGGAAGAAGCGCGCCCTTTTCAATACGGAAGAGCCCTTGCTCCTTTTGGGCGAAGAGCTGCGTTTTCCCCTCAAGCGTCACGGGAAT
>JAZSBJ010000155.1:0-2862 GCA_045602305.1 Eubacteriales bacterium
GCCCGTTACCGCAAAGAGGTCACGGGAAGTATGGACGACGAAACGCTGCGCGCGCTTGAGGATCGTTTGCGCTATTTGCGTAATCTTGACGAGCGCCGTGCGGAGATCATTTCTTCCATCGAAGCGCAGGAGAAGATGACGCCCGAGCTGCTTTCTGCCATTGAAAAGGCGGAAACGCAGGTAGCGCTTGAGGATCTGTATCTCCCCTACCGCCCCAAGAGAAAGACGCGCGCGTCCGTCGCACGAGAGAGAGGTCTTGAGCCGCTTGCAACGCTTGTGACTGCCGAGCCCGACGCGTTGGACGAGTCGCTTGAGGTGCTCGCCGAGGCATACGTCAACGAAGAAAACGGACTTCCCGACGTTGCCGCCGTCCTTGCAGGTGTTTCGGACATCATCGCAGAGGATATCTCCACCACCGCGGAATACCGTCAAATGCTCCGCACCTACCTTTCGGGGGACGGCACCATCAAGGCTGCCGCCGCCAAGGAAGAGGATTCGGTATACGCCGACTATTACGAGTATAGCGAGCCCATCGCCAAGATGCGCCCGCACCGCATTCTTGCGCTCAACCGCGGCGAAAAAGAGGGCTACCTTAAGGTCGACCTCGCGGCGGACGAAACGGTTGCCGTAGGAAAGCTCTGCGCCTCTTGCACCAAGAACCCCGCGTCCCCCGTCGCACCCTTCATTCACGCGGCGGCAACGGACAGCTATTCCCGCCTTATTTTCCCCTCGCTCGAGCGCGAGATCCGTTCCGAGCTTTTTGACGCGGCGGCAGAGGGCGCACTCAAGGTCTTTGGCGAGAACCTCAAGAATTTGCTTCTTATCGCCCCCGTCAAGGGTAAAACGGTGCTTGGCTTTGACCCCGGCTACGCCCACGGTTGTAAGCTCGCCGTCGTAGACAAAACGGGTAAGTATTTGACCTCGACAGTCATTTACCCCACCAAGCCCCGTGAGGACACGGTGCGCGCCGCAAAAACACTTCTTGACCTCATTCGTAAATATAAAGTTGACATTATCGCCATCGGAAACGGTACGGCATCGCGCGAGAGCGAAAAATTCGTTGCCGATCTGATCCGTGAAAACAGCCTTCCTGTCGCGTATACCATCGTTTCGGAATCGGGCGCCTCGGTCTACTCCGCGACCAAGCTTGCGCAAGAGGAGTTCCCCGATCTCGACGTCAACGAGCGCAGTGCCGTTTCCATCGCCCGCCGCCTGCAAGACCCCCTTGCGGAGCTTGTCAAGGTCGATCCTATGGCGATCGGCGTCGGACAGTATCAGCACGATATGAACCCCATGCGCTTGGCGGAAACGCTCGGCGGCGTGGTTGAGGACTGCGTAAACAGTGTGGGTGTTGACCTCAATACCGCGTCCGCGTCGCTCCTCTCCTACGTTTCGGGCATCAACAAGACCATCGCAAAGAATATCGTTGCCTACCGTGAGGAAAACGGTGAGTTCACCTCGCGCGCAAAGCTCCTCAAGGTGCCCAAGCTCGGCGCCAAGGCGTACGAGCAGTGCGCGGGCTTCCTTCGCGTCGTGGGCGGCGACGAGATCCTTGACAATACGGGCGTTCACCCCGAGTCCTACGGTGTGGCGCGCGCTCTGCTCGCTCGCTTCGACTATACCGAAGAGGACGTGCGCGGCGAGGGAATGAAGCTGCTTCGCTTCAAGGCGGAAAAGCACGGTGTGTCCCGCCTTGCCGAGGAGCTGGGCTGCGGCGAGCCCACCCTGCTTGACATCATCGGCGAGCTGGAAAAGCCCGGCCGCGACATTCGTGACGACGCGCCCGCCCCCGTCCTTCGCACCGACGTGCTGGAAATGAAGGACCTTGCTCCCGATATGGTGCTTAAGGGCACCGTCCGCAACGTGGTCGACTTCGGTTGCTTCGTGGACATCGGCGTGCACGAGGACGGACTTTTGCACGTATCCGAAATGTCCGACCGCCGCTTTGTCAAGCACCCCCGCGACCTCTTCTCGGTGGGTGACGTTATTGAGGTAAAGATCAAGGCGGTGGATATGCAAAGAAAGCGCATTTCCTTAACGCGCAAGGGACTTTCGGACGCCAAATAAGCGTCCCCTCTTTGAAAGGTGAAATTTCCAAATTCTAATTTATTAGAATGTATTTCCCTGAATTTTCACGCACACATCACAAAGAAAAAGACGTTTTGTGCATCTTTACCAAATGCGATGGTGAAATTTTGGGAAAAAAACCACTTTTCAATTCGCCCTTGGTTTGGTATAATATATAAGGTAAAAAAATAGTCTTCGGACAAAAAAGGAGAATACAATGGCAGGTCTTTCTTTAAAGCACATTTACAAAAAGTACCCCGGCGGTGTTACCGCTGTATCCGACTTCAACCTTGAGATCAAGGACAAGGAGTTCCTTATCTTCGTAGGTCCTTCCGGATGCGGTAAGTCCACCACGCTCCGTATGATCGCAGGTCTTGAGGAGATCACCGAGGGTGAGCTTTTCATCGGCGATACGCTCGTAAACGACGTCGCCCCCAAGGATCGCGATATCGCGATGGTGTTCCAGAACTACGCACTTTATCCTCATATGACCGTATTTGAGAATATGGCGTTCGGTCTGAAGCTCCGCAAGGTTTCCAAGGAAGAGATCAAGCGCCGCGTAGAAGAGGCTGCAAAGATCCTCGACATCAACCACCTTCTCGACCGTAAGCCGAAGGCACTCTCCGGCGGTCAGAAGCAGCGTGTTGCACTCGGCCGTGCAATCGTTCGTTCTCCTAAGGTCTTCCTTCTTGACGAGCCTCTTTCCAACCTTGACGCAAAGCTCCGTGCTTCGATGAGAACCGAGCTTACCAAGCTCCACAAGAAGGTCGGTACCACCTTTATCTACGTTACGCA
>JAZSBJ010000156.1:0-3595 GCA_045602305.1 Eubacteriales bacterium
CGGTTCGTAGCCGGGCACTCTATCCACTGAGCTACGGGCGCATAGCATACCTTTTTTCTCACGCCTAAATATAATATCACAACTTCTCGCAAATAAGTCGGATCGTAGCCATGTCGTTCTGTGAGCCAAGGAGTTGTCACCTTAACTTGTCTTCCTAAGACCGCTTGGCCTCCGACTTCGACCTACCGGTTCGTAGCCGGGCACTCTATCCACTGAGCTACGGGCGCATAGCATACCTTTTTTCTCACGCCTAAATATAATATCACAACTTCTCGCAAATGTCAAGAGCTAAATGCAAAAAAACAAGAAAAAAACGGATAAAATCTTGCATAATTTCACCGGATATGTTATACTATACGAAAGAAAACTCTCCGAGCTCGCTTTTGTCAACAAATCTCAAACAGAACGGATTTATATATGAAATTTACACCCGATCTAATGCTAAACTCCTTCTCGGAGCTTACCGTATCTTTTTTGCGGGAAAAGGGCATCAAGGCATTGATCCTTGATGTGGATAATACACTGATCCCGTACGAAGAAACAGAGCCCCGTCCTGCGGTGCGTGCTTGGCTTGCAGAGCTGGATGCGGCAGGTATCAAGGTTGCTTTTGTTACGAACAATCATCGCCCGCGGCTTGAGCGCTTTAATGAAACGCTCGGATACCCCGCCTTTGCAAACAGCGCAAAGCCCTTCCGCCGCAATATGAAGCGTGCAATGCGTGCGATGGGGGCTGATCCCTCGCACACTGCCAATATGGGGGATCAAATTTTTACCGACGTGTGGGCGGGACGGCGAATGAACCTCTTTACCGTCCTCGTTCCGCCGATCCGCGATAAACGTGATCCTTTCACGCGCTTTAAACGCTTGCTTGAGCGTCCATTTAAGCGTGCATACCACAAGAAAAAGGAACAGAACATATGAAAGAGGGAAGAGTAGCCCCCGTCTTTGGTCCCGGGGGCAACAGTGAGGCATTTCATCTCACCAGACAAAAAACAGAGGATGCGCCGATATGGTTAAAGAAGATCGGACTTGACGCATACGAATATGAAGCGGGCAGGGGCATTACGTCCTCGGATGCCTCGCTTGCAAGACTTGGTGCGTGTGCAAAGGAGCAGGGCATTTATCTTTCCGTACACGCGCCTTATTTTATTTCGCTTTCGGGTGTTGTGCCCGAAACGCGCTATAAAAGCATTGGCTACATTGCAGAAAGCCTGCACGCCGCCGCACTTCTCGGCGCAGACACCATCGTCGTGCATACGGGATCTGCCGCTAAGATCACGCGTGAGGAAGCAATGCGTCTTGCCGCGGACACGCTATACCACACCCTGGAGGAGCTTTCCCCCGAGGGCATCGTCATCGGTCTTGAAACGATGGGGAAAATCAATCAGCTCGGCACGCTGGACGAGGTCATCACCCTTTGCAAAATGGACGAACGGCTTAAACCCGTCGTCGATTTTGGACATATGAACGCGCGCGAGCTTGGCGGTGTTTTCAAGACGGCAGACGATTACAGATACATCTTTGATCGCATTGCAAATACGCTTGGCGATGATTCTGCCAAGAATTTACACTGCCATTTTTCAAAAATTGAATGGACGGGTGCAGGGGAAAAACGTCATTTGACCTTCGATGACGCCGTCTTTGGCCCCGATTTTGAACCCCTTGCCGAGGCACTGTATCTTGAAAAGCTCACCCCCACAATCATTTGCGAATCCGCAGGTACGCAGTCCGAGGATGCGCTTGCGATGAAAAAGAGCTATTTCTCCTTCCTGTGAGGCGTATATGAATCAAAAGTTATCTGCTTTTCGCTCCCTGTTAGCCAAGAATGAAACGGATGCGGCAATCATTACCGATGAAAAAAACATTGGATATCTGTGCGGATATTTTTACACAGACGGCTATCTTTATATTGATAGCGTATCTGCATATATCATCACGGATTCCCGATACGACGCCGAGGCACGCATTCACGCGAGTGAAGAATTCACCGTCACCGTACCCAAAAACCGTCTTTCCTTTCTTACCGAGCTGATAGAGAAGCACGGGGTCAAATCAATCGGATACGAGAATTTTTCAATGACCGTTGCCCAGTATAATGCCTTTGATCGCGCGCTTTCGGTGGAGTTTGTGCCGCTTGGTGGGATGCTTACAGAGATGCGCTCTGTAAAAACGCCTGAGGAGATTGCAAAGATCAAACGGGCACAAGCCATTACCGATCTTGCCTTTTCTCACATTCTCTCCGTAATGCAGCCAACGATGACCGAAAAGGACGTTGCGCTGGAGCTTTCATATTTTATGCAAAAGAACGGCGCGGATGACATCGCCTTTGATATTGTTGCCGTTTCCGGCAAGGCAAGCGCATATCCGCACGGCACTTGCCGACCGATTCCTCTTTCTGCCGGGTTTTTAACTATGGATTTTGGTTGTGTTTGCGATCATTACCGTTCCGATATGACACGCACCGTTGTGATCGGAAAGGCAACTTCCGAGATGAAGCGTCTGTATCAAACGGTGTTAGAAGCCCAAGAGCTTGCCTTAGCGCAGATCAAAAGCGGTGCTTTTTCTGCCGCCATTGACGGGATTGCACGAAGCTATATTGATTCCGCAGGATACGTCGGTCTTTTTGGACATAGCCTTGGACACGGGGTCGGTCTTTACATTCACGAAAGTCCCAACCTTTCTCCCAATGCAGGGGAGCGCCGCCTAGTTGTGGGCAACGTCGTTACCGTTGAGCCCGGCATTTACATTGAGGGAAAATACGGTTGCCGTATTGAAGATATGGGGGCTGTAACGGAAAACGGATTTGATAATTTTACAAAGAGCACGAAGGAACTGATCGAACTCTTTTAAATCTCGGCTTTTTTCCTCTTTTTGTAAAGATTTTTTGCAAAAACACTTGCAAAAGCACACTATTTGGTGTATAATAGTATCGTAATAAAATTTGATAGTGGAAACGCACTATCCCTCGGAAAAAGCGTAAAAGAGTAGTGGCTTTACGGTCAACTTTTTCCAAAAATACGACTACCGCTACAATTATGGTGAACAGTATGGTTACAGCAGGCGATTTCAGAAATGGCGTTACCTTTGAGTTTGACGGCGGCGTATGGCAGGTCGTTGAATTCCAGCACGTAAAGCCCGGTAAGGGTGCGGCGTTCGTTAGAACCAAGATGAAGAACGTCATCACGGGTGGTATTGTTGAGAGATCCTTCAACCCCACCGAAAAGTTTGAGAATGCGATCATCGAGCGTAAGGATATGCAGTATCTTTATACCGACGGCGATCTCTTCTACTTTATGGACAACGAAACCTTCGATCAGCTTCCCTTGAACGCTGACAAGCTGGGTGACAACTTCAAGTTTGTAAAAGAGAACACCGTTTGCAAGATCATTTCCTATAAGGGCAACGTTTTCGCTGTGGAGCCTCCTTTCTTCGTAGAGCTTGAGGTTACCGACACCGAGCCCGGTGTACGCGGTGATACCGCAACCAACGTACAGAAGAATGCAACCCTCGAAACGGGTGCGGTGATTCGTGTACCGATCTTCATCAACACCGGTGACGTGATCCGTGTTGACACGCGCGTTGGCGAATATCTCGA
>JAZSBJ010000157.1:0-4620 GCA_045602305.1 Eubacteriales bacterium
ATTACTTCTTCTTAGGACGCTTTGCGCCGTACTTGGAACGGCTCTGCATACGGTTTGCAACACCCTGTGCGTCAAGCGTACCGCGGATGATGTGGTAACGGCAACCGGGAAGGTCACGTACACGCCCTCCACGAATCAGCACAACAGAGTGCTCTTGCAGGTTGTGACCGATACCGGGAATGTAGGTGGTACACTCCATACCGTTGGTCAAACGTACTCTCGCGATCTTACGAAGTGCGGAGTTAGGCTTTTTAGGGCTGGTCGTGGTAACCTTGGTGCAGACGCCTCTCTTCTGGGGAGAGCTCTGGTTGGTGGCCACATTGTTCAGCGCATTGAAGCCCTTCTGAAGCACAGGTGCTTTCGACTTGTACTCACTCTTGGCACGGCCCTGCTTTACGAGCTGGTTAAACGTTGGCATTTTTTTCCTCCTTTACTGAATTTAAAATGTCTATTTACACTGCGCCCGGTTGTTGACGCAAGTATAAACGTTCCTAAAAAATGGCATAGTTATCCCATAGGACGCCATTCTTTGGCTATTATAGCACAAGCCTTCTTATTTTGTCAAGTGTTTGGGCGAAAAAAGTTGATTTTTTTGGGAGTTTATTTTTCATTTTGGGGAGATTATTGACACTTTTCTTTTGGGGTATGCAAGGAAAGGAAAAAGGAACGGCGGGAGCCGTTCCTTTTTCGTGATATTCGCCCGTGGGGAGCGATATTTTTGCGAAGCAAAAGCGGTATCGTTCCTTTGGGGAGAGTGATATTTGCGCGTCAGCGTGCGCGCGCGTAGGCTTTGTAGAAGTGGGTAATCTCGGTGTCTTCAGGCATATCGAGGCCGTGGGAGCCGCCCGCGTCGATCTCGTGGCAGCCGTGGTCCATTGCGAAGCCGAGAAGGGTATTGTGTCCCTTCCAATATTCGCGAATGAGGGCGTCGAAGGAGCCGAAGGCGGAGTCGTTGAGGCGAAGCTCACCGAGCGCCTCGGGGCTTTCGGGACCGAATTTGTGCATTATGGAGTCGTAGTTCCACGCGTGGATGGCGATAAGGTCGTATTTGTCCTCGATGATAAGGCGCGCAACGCAGGCGTGAAGCTCCTCGATGGTCGAAAATTGGTAGTAATCCACGTCCCTTTCGGCAAAGATCTTGGCAAAGGTGCATCCGGGCGAAGAAACGATGGCGACGCGCTTCCCTGCCCGTCTTACAGCGTCAAAGACCGTTTCGACGGCGAGGACGGGGCGCTCGTACTTTTGTATGCCGTGCCCTGCGGGGGTAAGCCCCGTATACATTGACGCAAAGTTAACGGGCGTGACCGAGGGAAGCTCGGAATGCACGGGGAGTGTGAGCTCCGTCGCTTCGACGGTGGATTTGAAAAGATTGGGGTATTTGGCGTACAGCCACGAGCCGATGGCGTCGGGGTTATACATAAAGACGCGGTCTGCCTTTTCCTCGCCAAAGACGCCCTTGGCGTAATCGATGAGCGCGTCTGCGGGTGCCATCGCACCTTTCGGGGGCTCAACGCCCATCAAGGTACAGATGGAAGCGGTGAGCATTCCAAGAGAAGGGGTTTCCATTTTGGTTCTCCTTAACCGTAATACGCCCGTACAACGGTGTCGCACGGGCGTTGAGATTTGTTTACGCGTTTTCCTCTAAAACGTCCTCAACCTCGGCTTCTGCCTCGGCGGTGTCCTCGGTTTCAAGGATCTCGACGTCACGGTATCTCGTAAGACCCGTACCTGCGGGAATGAGCTTACCGATGATGACGTTCTCCTTGAGTCCGAGCAAGCGGTCGAGCTTACCTGCCAGAGCCGCCTCGGTGAGCACCTTGGTGGTTTCCTGGAAGGATGCTGCGGAGAGGAAGGAGTCGGTGTTGAGCGCCGCCTTGGTGATACCAAGGAGCAAGGGCGTATAGGTGGCGAGGCGGAGATCTCTCTCGCCTGCGTCAATGCGCGCTTGGATAGCCTCGTTTTCGGCGCGAAGCTCCATTACGTTGACCTTGCTACCCGTGAGAAGGTTCGTATCGCCCCCGTCGTCGATCTGGACGCGGTTGGTCATCTGCTTTGCAATGACCTCGACGTGCTTATCGTTGACTTCAACGTTCTCCCCGCGGTACACGCTCTGTACCTCGCGGACGATGTAGTCATAGACCGCATCGATGCCGTTAAGGCGCAGAATATCCTGCGGATAGAGGAAGCCCTTGGTCATAGGTGCGCCGACCTTGATGCGGTCGCCTTCCTTGACGATGATATCCATACCGAAGGGGATATCGTAGACGGGCTCTTGTCCCTTGGGAACGTCGGGAGAGATGACGGAGATCTTGCTGATACGGTGATCGGTGTCGATGTGTACCGTACCCTCGTGCTCCGAAACGATGGCACCCTTCTTGGGCTTGCGTGCCTCGAAGAGCTCCTCGACTCTGGGAAGACCCTGCGTAATATCCGAACCTGCGACACCACCCGTGTGGAAGGTTCTCATCGTAAGCTGAGTACCGGGCTCACCGATGGACTGTGCGGCGATGACACCGACAGCTTCACCGATGTTGACGACCTGACCGGAAGCGAGGTCCGCGCCGTAGCAATGCGCGCAGACGCCGCACTTGGAAAGGCAGCGAAGCACGGAACGCACGTGAAGCTCCTCGATGCCTGCGGCAACGATCGCCTTAGCGTCCTCTACGGAGATCATATGGTCTGCCTCAACGATCACCGCACCCGTTGCAGGATGCACGACGGGATCAATGGTAAAGCGTCCGATGATACGCTCATCAAACTCTTCCAGCACGCGGTCGCCGCTGACGATCTTGGACATTACGATACCGTTCTTCGAGCCGCAGTTTTCCTCGCGAATGATGACCTCTTGCGATACGTCGACAAGACGGCGCGTGAGGTAACCCGAGTCTGCGGTACGGAGTGCCGTATCGGAAAGCGACTTACGCGAGCCCTTTGCACCCATAAAGTACTCGAGCATCGTAAGTCCTTCACGGAAGTTGGACTTAATCGGGATCTCGATGGTCTTACCGTCGGTGGAGAACATCAGTCCGCGCATACCTGCCAGCTGACGGGTCTGCTTCATCGAACCACGGGCTCCCGAGGTACAGATCATATTGATGGCGTTGTAGGCGTCAAATCCGCTGATCAGCTTTGCGGAAAGATCCTCGGTCGCCTTTTCCCAGATCTTGATGGTCTTTGCGTAGCGCTCCTCGTTCGAGAGCTCACCTTCCATATAAAGGTCGAGCGTTGCGGCAACCTGTGCCTCAGCGTCGGCAAGGATCTGCTTCTTCTCGGGCGGGATACGCATATCGTAGATCGCGATAGAAATGGAAGAACGGGTGGAATACTTGTAGCCCATCGCCTTGATCTCGTCGAGGACGGATGCGGCGGTGGCGAAGTCGTGGTGCTGAATGGTTGCGTCGACGATCTTCTTGAGCTTGCCCGAATCGGTGAGGAAGTTGATCTCAAGGTCGCAGACGTTCTCGGTAGGCTCGCCGTTCTCATCAAGACGCTTGACATAGCCAAGGTCTTGAGGGATTTTGGAGTTGAAGATAAGACGACCGAGCGTTGCATCTACGATACGGGTGTATTCCTTGCCGCCCACGGTGAGCGTGCGGCGGATCTTGATGGGCGCGTGGAGTCCAAGCTCCTTGTTCTCGTACGCCATAATTGCCTCGTCGAAGTCGCGGAAGTACTTGCCTTCGCCTGCTTCGTAGCCGGGCTTTTCCAGCGTGAGGTAGTAAGAGCCAAGCACCATATCCTGCGAGGGGACGGTGACGGCTTTACCGTTCAGGGGCTTAAGAAGGTTGTTTGCGGAGAGCATCAAGAAGCGTGCCTCTGCCTGTGCCTCTGCGGAAAGGGGCACGTGTACAGGCATCTGGTCGCCGTCAAAGTCGGCGTTGAATGCGGTACAAACCAGAGGATGGAGCTTGATGGCTCTGCCCTCAACCAAGACGGGCTCGAACGCCTGAATGGACAGACGGTGGAGCGTAGGTGCGCGGTTGAGAAGCACAGGATGCTCCTTGATAACGTAGTCAAGAGCGTCCCAAACCTCAGCAGATACGCGCTCGACCTTTCTCTTTGCGTCCTTGATAGAGGTTGCGTTTTGGGTTTCGATCAGGCGCTTCATTACGAAGGGCTTGAACAGCTCAAGCGCCATTTCCTTAGGAAGACCGCACTGATAGATCTTGAGCTCAGGACCGACGACGATAACCGAACGGCCCGAGAAGTCAACACGCTTACCGAGCAGGTTCTGACGGAAACGACCCTGCTTACCGCGCAGCATCTCGGAGAGAGATTTCAGGGGGCGGTTCGAGGGACCAAGCACGGGCTTGCCGCGCTTGCCGTTGTCGATCAGGGCGTCCACGAATTCCTGAAGCATACGCTTCTCGTTGCGGACGATAAGCTCGGGCGCGCGCATCTCGATCATCTTCTTCAGACGGTTGTTACGGTTGATGACGCGGCGATAAAGCTCGTTGAGGTCGGACGTTGCGAAGCGGCCGCCGTCCAGCTGTACCATCGGACGGATGTCCGGGGGAAGGACGGGAATGACGTCGAGGATCATCCACTCGGGGCGGTTTCCGGACTTGCGGAATGCCTCGATGACCTCAAGACGCTTGATGATACGGATCTTCTTCTGAC